>CAMYZK010000334.1 GCA_947303825.1 uncultured Prevotella sp.
GCCAGAGCACATCGATGGACTATCTCTTCCGTGTGGAAGGTGGCGATGCCATTGCCAAGTACAACATATCACTGGGATATACCAGTGACGAGGGAACCCTGAAGAACACCAACAGCGACCGCTATCAGGCTCAGATCAACGCATCAGTACTCGTAAGCAAGCAGTTCGAGGTGAGGGCCAACATCAATACCGCCTACCTCAAGGGACAGTATCAGGAGCAGGGCATACTCAACGCCACCAACCCCCTGCTGGCTGCCTACAGGAGAGCACCACTGCTAAGTCCCTGGCAAAGCGACATGTACGGCAACCTTATCAACCAGTATGCAGGCTACCGCTATGGTGCCATAGACAACTCCGACTTCTACGTGTCAAACCCCGTCTCGCTTGTCAACACCATGACTGGCAAGAACCGGCAGTATGACATGAACACCAAGATACAGCTCATCTATACGCCCATGAGGGATCTTACCTTCAACGGCATTGTGGGCATGTACTACAACTACAACCAGGAGGAGGCCTTCATTCCCGGTATCAACAATGCCGACATCGTACCTCTGTTCGACCAGTACGGACAGGCCGACAACACCATCCGCGTGGGCACCAACCACACGTTCAACATGTACTACAGCCTGAACGCTAACTATCGACTCAGCCTTGGACAGAAACACAAGCTGGGCTTCAACGCCGGTTGGCAGATGCTCACCACCTCCTACGAATATGACGCCGGCTTCGGACGCAACTCCAACAACGACTTCTATCAGACTCTGGGAGACGCGCAGTCGCTGGGCAAGTACTTCTCTGGATATAACAACAAGTGGAACTGGGCTAATGTCTATGCCCATGCCGACTGGACCTTCGACAACACCGTGAAGTTCGGGTTTACTGGCTCTCTCGACGGTGCCTCGTCCATAGGCAAGGATGCCACACGCATGACATTCTATCCTGCCGTTGATGCTGTCTTCATGGCAAAGAACGTACCACTGTTCTACAACATCTCCTGGCTCGACAAGCTTGACGTCTATGCCGACTACACCCTGACGGGCAACAGCCGCTTCTCGTCAAAGTTCGGGAAATCCTACTACACGTCCAACCCCTATCAAACCATCTCCGGCCTGGTGCGGGCCAATGTCCCCAGCACTGATCTCAAGGCCGAGCGCGACCGCACGGTGAACATCGGACTCGATGCGAACCTGTTGCACAACCGCGTACACTTGGCAGTGGGCTACTACAACCACCGGGCCACCGATGTGCTCATATCCGGCGAGCGCTCTGCCATACTGGGCAGCAGCCCCTATTACAGCAACGATGCCGAGCTGCAGTCCAAGGGCATGGAACTCACGCTGGCCGTCTCGCCCATATACACCAAGGACTTCCGCTGGACCCTGGGTGGAAACCTCACCACTCTCTCCAGCAAAGTGGTGTCGCTAGGAACGCTCGACGAGATAGTGACAACCCTCGACGACGGTGCACAAATCATCACCCGCAAGGGCGAAGCCCCATACTCTTTCTATGGCCTGAAGGCCAATGGCATCTTCACCACAACGGCTGAAGCAGAGAATGCCAGCCTCACCGCCAACGGCCAGCAGTTTGCCGCTGGAGATGTCTGCTATTCCGATGTCAACGGCGACCATATCATCGACCGTGACGACCGCCAGCTGCTAGGCTCTGCCGCTCCCGACTTCTTCGGCTCGTTCTTCACTCGCCTGGAATATCGTCAGTGGGCTCTCGACATGACATTCGCCTACAGCGTGGGCAACGATGCCTACAACGCTGTGAGACGCATCACTGAGTCGGGCAGTGACTTCTCCAACCAGGCACAGTCGGTAAACCGCCGCTGGCTCATGGAGGGACAGCAGACCGACATGCCGCGTGTGCGCTGGAACGATCGTGTGGGCAATGCCGACTTCAGCTCGCGCTTCATCGAGGATGCCAGCTATCTCAAGCTGCGCGATGTCACCCTGAGCTACTCATGGCAGAAACCCATCTGGAACTTCATACAGGGCGGAACGGCATTCGTCACTGGACAGAACCTGCTCACCTTCACATCCTATCTGGGACTTGACCCAGAGTTCTCCTATAGCTACAGCCCCATGATGCAAGGAGTAGACTATGCCAAGGCCACGGCACCAAGAGCCGTCAAGGTGGGAGTGAACCTCAAGTTCTAGTTAAGAGTTAAGAACCCCGAAGGGGCGACAGACCACAGGCAGGGGTGCAGCCCCTGTGATAAAGAGTTAAGAACCCCGAAGGGGCAACAGACCACAGGCAGGGGTGCAGCCCCTGTGATAAAGAGTTAAGAATTTAGAATTGAAGAAATGAATAAATTGTTCAAACAAAAAAAGGCAGTTGCATCGGTCCTCTTTTGTCTTTCAACATCCCTCCCTTTGGGAGGGCTTGGGTGGGCCTTCACTTCATGCTCCGACTTCTTCGACCCTACTACCGACGATGAGTTCAGCGGCGAAGACGGATTCACAAGCAACACAGAGATGTACACCGGTTTCCTGGGACTGATGACAAAGCTACAGGCCATAGGCGACAAGGAGATACTGCTCACCGAGCCGCGTGGCGAACTCATCGAGCCCAGCGACGAGTCGTCGAGCGAGCTCATCGCTCTCTATCAGTACGACCAGAACCTGCAAGACAACTCATACGCCAATCCCCAAGGCTACTATGAGGCCATCATCGCCTGCAACGACTATCTGGAAAACCTCACCCGCTATTGCAGCAACCCCAACGTAGACAAGGAAGCATGGCGGGCACTGGTGAGCAGCACCGTCAGGGTAAAGGTATGGGTATATAAGACGCTGGCCGAGATCTACGGGCAGGCCGTATGGTTCGACGACCCCATCACCGATGCCACCGTCATCTCCCAGAGCGACAAGTTCCAGCTGCTTCCACTAGACAAACTCATAGACAAGTGTCTTGCCACCCTTGACGAAGGCTATCAGGGCGTGTCGTCCGACTTGGAAATAAACTGGTACGAGTGGCTCGACCCCACCCACACCGTGGCTCTGGCCAGCAGCCAGTACCGCAAGTGGAATTATATCGTGCCGCCCTACGCCGGCCTCTATGCCGAGCTCTGTCTCTGGAAGGGAGCACTTCTCGATGCCGTTGGCCAGCAGTCGGCCACCTACTATCAGCAGGCTG
>CAMYZK010000335.1 GCA_947303825.1 uncultured Prevotella sp.
TAAACCTACATCACCAGTCTTCCTCGTCATCCCACAGCTTGTTGTGGTAGCGGGCACCTGGCTCCTTGCTGCCACCGGTGTCAACGCCGCCGTAGCCTATGCCTTTATCACCGCTGGAAACACCAAGTAAGGGCTGCACTCTTGCTGTAATCAACATTGTTTGTGGGGTTATATAAATCTTTTTCATAGCCTTTCTGTTGTTGTTATTTCATAATCACTTTCTTTCCTCCCTTGATGTACAGTCCGCCAGCGGGTTTCACCACCCTGCGGCCCTGCAGGTCATAGGTCTCACAAGTTGTTTGGCTGGTAACACTCCTTATGCCTGTATCCTCATTGAAGACCATCGTAATACGTGATGCTGCATCAGATAATTCGTCATTGAAGTCAAAGTAGCCACGGAAGGCTTTCATCTTTTTCGTTTTTTCTGTTGCATACCAGAATTTGTTTTCACTGAGGAACAGTGGCGTGTTCGTCGCCTCGTTATAGAAGTCAAATTCTGCAACAAAGGTACCTACGAAGTCCTTCAGCTTCTTTCCGCTTTTATAGGATACTCTCGGGTCGCTGCTTGGGTCTATTACGACATTGTCTGCAAGGAACTCGCTGATGCCTGCCGACACCTTGATGATATATGGATGATTGGCCTCGATAGCGGTGACATCGCTGAAGCCGACCTTGATACAGTTTCCTTCAACAGTATAGCCCGTGAAGTCGGCAAGCTCCACCGTCACGTTGCTGCCAAAAGCTGCCCCAATCTGCTCTGCCGTCATGGCGAAGGGCAGGCAGATGGTGCTCCACTCGTTGGCGTTGATGGTGCGCTTGACCCGCACGTTCACTGCACCGTTGCTGGCAGTAGGTGCCGTGGTAGAGGTCTCGTCGAGCACAGTCCTGATGGTGTTGCTGATGGTAAGCGTGGCCTCTATGCGCTCCGTCTCATAAAACTTGCTGATGTCGGTCTCACTCAGCTTCATGGCTGTGAGGGCGATGGGATAGCTGCCCACGGCCATGTCTGCGGCAATGTTTATTTTTACCGTGGCTATCTCGCCGCTGCTGCCGGTGAAGTTCTCGTCCTGCAACGAACCGCACAGGAATCGGTATTTTCCCTCTGTCAGCTCGGGAACGAGTGTGTGCTGGTCTCCCTCGGGCAGGCGTGCACTGTTCAGTGAACATTTGTAAGCACCGCTTGCGTAGGTGGCAAGCGTCACTCCTACGGGCAGCTCCAAGTCGAACTGGAAGCCGCGAATAGGTGCGCTGTTCTTCATCTGGAACGACATGGTAAGCTCTGTGGAGCCGGGTTTGGCTGCAAACGACTCGACGTAGATTACATTGTCTAGCGCACTGATGTCGGTGTCGGCAGCATTCATGGGCCTTATCATTCCGAGGCAGCCCAAAGCAATTAGATACAGATACTTTTTCATTTCGGTTAATGTGTTATTATGTTTTTGCTATGATTCTTTATTGTGGTTCCTTTTCGTCCGTTTCCACTTGACGAGTGCTGCGAGCGGCAGCAGGATTGCCGTTTGCGGTTCCCGTGAGGATGATGTTGGCCACGCCTATGTAGTCGCTGATGTCCACTATGTTGTTGCCGTCCAAGTCGGCAGCCTTCGCGTTATGGTTGCCACCGCGACTGCCCAGTATGTAGTTCGCCACGCCTATATAATCGCTGACGTCGGTCTTGCCGTCCCCGCTGAAGTCGCCCTGCTTGTAGTTGTCCACTATCAAGGCTGCCGTCACCTCTGCTGTCTCGTAGTAGTTGCTTATGTTGGTCTCCGTGAGCTTGATGTCCTTCAGCACAATGGGTTTGTTGCCGGCAGACAAGTCTGCGGCCACGTCGACCGTCAGCGTTATCAGCTCGCCGTCGTTGCCGGTAAACACGTCGTTGGCCAGTGAGCCGCACAGCACACGGTAGCTGCCGTCATCCTGCCTTGACACGGAGATGGTATGCTGGTCACCCTCTGCACGCCTGCCCTGCGACAGCTGACACATTATAGTGCCGTTGGCGTAGGTGGTAGGCGTCACTCCCTCGGGCAGCACCATGTCGAACTGGAAGCCGCGAATCGGGGCCGTGTTCTTCATCTTGAACGAGAGGTCTTTCCGTGCCCCCACGTAAGCCTGTAGGTTCTCCGCATAGATTACGTTCTCCATCGCCGTCACATCGGTCTCGTCAACAAGCTCCACAATCTCCTTGAACTCTTTCCAATAGTCGGCAGCCGCGTATGCCGCTTTGCTGCCGTAGGGCACATAGAGAATAGCATTCGCTCGGTTTGTGAATACATTTGCAGTAATCGCCACTGGTGTTTTTGACTCTACAGTAACGGAGGTCAGGTTGTCGCAGAAAGCGAAAGCATAATCTCCTATGCTAGTCACAGAGTTGGGGATGGTGATGGAGGTCATGTCGCAGAAATCTAAAGCATGGCTTCCTATGCTAGTCACCGAGTTGGGGATAGTGATGGAGGTCAGACTGCTACAGAATCTGAAAGCTTTGTCTCCAATGGCAGATACTGTTCTCCCTTGGAATGTCTGTGGAATGACAACGGTGGCACTGTAGTTGTCATCGTGTCCAGACACATAGCAAGTGGCCTTGTCTTCATTAGCGGTATACTTCACCCCCTGCTCATCAATCATGTTTCCAGTGAAAGGCGCTTTTATCTCCTTGAACTCCTTCCAATAGTCGGCGGCATCGTATGCCGCTTTGCTGCCGTAGGGCACATAGAGTGTGGCGTTTGCACGGTTTGTGAATACACTTTCTGTAATCGCCACAGGTGTTTTTGACTCTACAGTGACGAAGGTCAGACCGCTGCATTCCGAGAAAGCTTGGCTTCCTATGCTAGTCACCGAGCCGGGGATGGTGATGGATGTTAGGCCGCTACAGCCATTGAAAGTCATAACTCCAATGGCAGAAACATTTCTCCCTTGGAATGTCTGTGGAATGACAACTGTGGCACTGTAGTTGTCTTCGTGTCCAGATACATAGCAAGTGGTCTCGTCGTCATTGGCGGCATACTTCACTCCCTGCTCATCGGTAACTGTTCCAGTGAAAGGCTCTATTATCTCCTTGAACTCCTTCCAGTAGTCAGCAACTGCGTATGTAGCTTTTCTTCCGTAAGGCACATAGAGAGTTGCGTTCGCTCGGTTTGTGAA
>CAMYZK010000336.1 GCA_947303825.1 uncultured Prevotella sp.
TAGTATGATGGTTCATTTCTCATTAGTCATTTCTTTTCTCCCATCCGTTTCTCTTCTTCCTCTTTTCTTTTCCTCCTTCTTTCCTCCTGCTCGGCAATGGCTATCTGGTAGTTGTTGATAACAGCACCAGTAACCAGGTTGAGCAGCAGGAAGGCTGCCAGGCAGAACCAGCTGACGTGGTAGGTGGTGATGACAGTCGGACTGGTCTTCAGCACACCATGCTCGTAGGCCGTGATGTGGTTGTAGCGCAGGTCGGTCCAGTCTTCGCCTGTCAGCTCACGGAACAGGGTGAAGACTGCCTCGCCCAGCGTGCCGAAGGGGTCGGGAGAGTTGGATGGTGCTGGCGGTGCCTCGGCCATGAACTGCTCATAGTTGGCTTTCTCCTGTCCTGTCAGCTTGCTGGGATCGGGAAGCTTGAACAGTGCCACGCCCGCAATGGCATACAGGTAGACGAAGATAAGGAAGAGCACCAGGTTGTAGAACATGGCACTCATCGACTTTACCAGCACCGTCATTATTAGCTTTATCTCCTTGGCAGCACGTAGCAGGCGCAACACACGGAACACACGCAGCACTCGCAGGGCCATCATGGCCGATGCGCTCTCCACCATTGAGTCGGGTATGTAGCCTATCAGCACCAGCGATAGGTCGAACACGTTCCACCCGTCCTTGAAGAAGCTCTTCACACTATCGGCGGCAATGAAACGTATAGTTATCTCGAAGGTGAAGATGCCCAGTATGATAGTCTGTATGAGCTGTATGGTGGAGTTGTTGGTGTAAGTCTCTACGCCGATGAGAAAGGAGTTGACAAAGATAACCCCCATGATGAAGAACTCAAAAGACTTATGTGTCGCCAGTGCCTTGCACCGCTGTTTCAGGTCATTCATTTTTTGTATGAAATCTTAGGTCGTAGGTTTTGCTTTCGCAATTTGCATGCAAAGATAATAATTATAAATGAGACAGAAACATAAAAAGAGAATAATTTTTCTTTTTTTTGATGTTCAGTTAGAAATTATTTAGTAATTTTGCACATCCAACGATGATTGACAACTAATAATCTCTTACGCTATGAAGAAATATTTTTGGGGAGCACTGCTCATGTTACTCGGCACAGTGACCACGGTGGCACAGCCTCTGGTCTATGACAAGGAGAACACTGGCGCGAAGTATGCGCTGAAACGTTTTAAGGCTCCTGCCGAGCTGCCCGTCATACGCGACCTGCCCGATGCGCTGGCAGGAGTAAAGAACTTTAAGGGTTGGGAACGCCGCCGCAATGAGATAGCGTCGCTCATACAGCACTACGGCATAGGCATCAAACCCGTTATGAAGCCAGGACAGGTGAAAGCCCAGATGCAGGGCGATACGATGCTGGTGGTCGATGTCACCGTAGGCGGGAAGGCGCTGAGGCTGCAGTCGGAGATAAGATACCCCAAGGTGGGACAGCCGCCTTATGCCCTGATGATAGGCACCAGCATGATTTCGCTGCCTAGGCAGCTACTGGCCGACCGTCCCATAGCTACTATGGTCTTCCACGAGAAGCAGGTGAACGACTACGGACAGTGGGGACCCCATCACGACCGTGGCGAGCACCCCTTCGACCTGCTCTATCCAGAGCTTACGGCTAACGGCGCCTACAGCGAGTGGGCATGGGGGTTGAGCCGCCTCATAGACGGTCTGCAGCTGCTGGGCCCGGAGGTGACAAAGATTGACATGGCACATATTGGCGTTACCGGATGCTCGTATGCAGGTAAGATGGCCCTTTACTGCGGAGCCTTCGACGAGCGTGTGGCACTCACCATAGCCCAGGAGCCCGGTGGGGGAGGCGCTGCCGCATGGCGTAAGTCGCATGAGTCGAAAGAGAAGGTCGAGGACATCGACAAGACCGACTACCACTGGTTTCTGGAGAGCCAGCGCGACAATTTCAGCGGCGACTCCGTCTACCGTCTGCCCTACGACCAGCACGAGCTTTGTGCCATGGTATGCCCCAGAGCGCTATTGCTGCTGGGCAACCCCGACTATGTGTGGCTCTCCGATGCCGCCATGCTGCCGTCGGCCCGCGCTGCCCGCGAGGTATGGCAGCGCTTTGGCATTGCCGACCGCATGGGGTGGAGCATCGTCAGCGGTCACGGCCACTGCCAGCTGCCCGAGAAGCAGTGGGCAGAGGTACAGGCTTTCATTGACCGTTTCCTGCTTGGCCGTGATGCCGACACCTCCGATGTCAGGATATGCGACCTGTGATGAAGTACCACTTTCAAACCGTTCTTTTCGTGGCATTGGCCTTGCTTGCGGAACAACTATCTCACTGACCACTCGAAAAGACCGGCAGAGTCGTTGTCGGGCAGGCGTACTGCCTTTGTCTTCACAGGCTTGAAGTTCACAGTGCTGGCTACCCCTGCGTTGGTGGGATAGCCGTCGGGCTGCTCCACGGGCATCCACTGTCCGTCGCTCGTCTGGTAGAGTATGCGCCAGGCCTTCGGCACAGCGCATCCGCCCCAGGGCTTGTCACTGAACCAGTAGACAGAAGAGCTGCTTATCTCGGATTCTTGTGGGAAGGTGTATGTTATCCACTCGGTAGAGGCTTTCTTAGGCCACCAGTGGGTGTAGGGCACCGAGCGGTCGTTCTCGCCCTTGGGCACCAGCCGGTCGTTGACGGCAGTCCAGGCGGGCATGTTCCTTGTCGATGTGGTCACCTTGCTCTCGCTGGCCAGCGTGACAGGCTGTGCCGGAGTGGTGGCGCTGAGGTCTTGTGCCAGCCAGACGCGCATCTTTCCCGAGCCGCGATGGCACCATGCGTAGTAGGGGATGAGGGTCAGCGTCTTGTCGGCAGTCACCAGCTTGCCCTGCTTGTTGAAGTCCAGCGTCTGGGCATCGGTAGAGATTGTCAGGATGGGATAGGTCTCTCCACTATTCACTTTTAACTTTTCACTTTTCACTTCAAACGTCGGTTCCTGATTGACGAGTGCGGAGAAGATGTCGAACTGGTTGTCGGGGTGCTCGGCGCAGTATACCAGCGGTCCGCGTTCTATGCAGACCATGCCACGGTCGGCCTCCACCTGATGGTTGGCACGCACGGTGCGCGGCTCCATGTCGAAGTGTATCTGCACCTTGTCGCCCTTCTTCCAGCGACGGG
>CAMYZK010000337.1 GCA_947303825.1 uncultured Prevotella sp.
ATAGAGTGCGGAAGAAACTATAAAAGCCTGCTGGAAGCAGTAAACAAAAAGTATATCACAGAAGACCAGATTGACATCAACGTAAGGCGAATACTGAAAGGACGCTTCGAGCTGGGAGAACTCGATGCTGACAATCTTGTGGAGTGGACTAGAATTCCTGCAAGCTGCATAGCATCGAAGAAGCACAAGGACCTGGCCCGCAAGATGGGACAGGAGCAGATGGTGCTGCTACAGAACAAGGGGTCGCTACTGCCACTTAAGAAGGAAGATGCCAATCGTATCATTGTGATGGGCCCCAATGCTGCCGACTCAACAATGCTGTGGGGAATATACTTCGGAAAACCGTCGCATACCGTGACTCCGCTTGAGGGCATTCAGGCTAAGGTGGGTAAGGTGAAATACGCAACAGCCTCCGATATAACCAGCATGACTGTGAAAGAGATGGCCATAGGCCAACAGACAGAGACCGCTGATGGCAGCACCACGCTCCAGATGATAGAGATGGGCAAGAAGACATACACCATTGAGGGCATTCTAGAGGAGGCAAAGGAGAGTGACATTGTAATCTTCGTGGGAGGCATCTCGCCCAATCTGGAGAAAGAACAGGCAAAGGTAGATGCACCAGGTTTTGACAACGGCGACCGTACTAGTATTGAACTGCCAAAGGTTCAGCGTGACATACTGAAGGCTCTCCATGAGGCAGGCAAGAAGATTGTGCTGGTGAACTGCAGCGGTTCAGCAGTAGCTCTCACTCCCGAGACAGAAACCTGTGACGCTATTCTGCAGGCTTGGTATCCCGGCGAGCAGGGAGGACATGCACTGGCCGACGTGCTTTTTGGCGAATACAACCCGAGCGGAAAACTGACCGTCACATTCTACAAGGATGACTCGCAGCTGCCTGACTTCAGCGACTACCGAATGAATGGCGAGATAGGGCGTACATATAAATACTTCAAAGGAGAACCGCTCTTCCCCTTCGGCTACGGACTGAGCTACACTACCTTTAGTATTGGAAGCCCGAAGGTGGAAAAGAACGAGGATGAGAAGAATGTGACTATAAACACCACCGTGAAAAACACAGGAAAGAGCGACGGCACAGAGATTGTACAGGTCTACATGCGTCGCCCCGACGATGCAGATGGCCCGCTGAAAACCCTATGTGCCTACCAGCGCGTCAGCCTGAAAGCCGGCGAGAGCAAACAGGTGTCGATAGTCATCCCACGGGAGCGCCTTGAGTGCTGGGATGCTTCAACCAACACCATGAGGGTTATACCAGGTAAGTATGAGCTGATGGTTGGCTCGTCGAGTGCTGCCAAAGACCTGAAGAAGACCATCGTCCAAATAAAAGAGTAATAGTATATGTAGTATACAGAAGCGCGGGGCTCGCAATAGCAATTCCCGCGCTTCTCTTTTGTATAAAGGTTGAGTGTCAGGCATTAAGCAGAGCAGCCGTGCGCACACGCGACAGTGTCTCGGGAGTCATCTGCAGATAGCTGGCAATATATACCAATGGTGCGCGCAGCACCAGCTGGGGCGAGCGCTTCACCAGCTTGGCATAGCGGTCTTGAGCAGTCTCGAAACGCAGCATGTCGGCATGGTGCTGGCTTATGATGAGTGACTCCTCCAGTATCTTTCTATAAAGCATCTGTATGTTGACGCACTTGATGGCAGCTGCCTCCAGCTCGCGTTTAGGGATGGAATAAATAACAGATGGCTCAAGCGACTGTATCTGCAAGTGGCTGGGCTCTTCCTTAAACAGACTCTCAATGCACATCACTATGGTGTTCTCTGTAGCCATATACTCGGTAAGCTCCTTGTTGTTCTTAAAGTAGAACTGCCTTACCAGTCCTTTCACTATCCAGTAAATATTCTCACACACCTCGCCTTCACGCAGTATTAGCTCGTTCTTTGCGTACTTGCGTGGAATAAGAATGCTTTCAAGAATGTCCAGCTCATCATGAGTCATGGTACTATAGCGGCGCGCCAGCTCGCGAGCCACATCACGGGGAGTTAAACTTAGGTTTGCCATCTCTTATAATATTGTTTGTCTATATTATTCTGCGATACAATGGTTATTGGGTTATTGGTTATTTGTTGTTATTGGCTTTTTCAGTCAAGTTTCAGTACTGCAAGGAAGGCTTTCTGCGGCACTTCGACATTGCCTATCTGCTTCATGCGCTTCTTGCCTCGCTTCTGTTTCTCTAGTAGTTTGCGCTTACGGGTCACATCACCACCATAGCATTTTGCCAGCACGTCCTTGCGTACCTGTTTCACCGTCTCACGTGCAATTATCTTTGCACCGATGGCTGCTTGGATTGCAATGTCAAACTGCTGACGCGGAATAAGTTCCTTCAGCTTTTCACACATGCGGCGTCCAAAGCTCACGGCATTGTCCTGATGGGTGAGTGTTGACAGGGCATCTACGGGTTCTCCGTTAAGAAGAATATCGAGTTTCACCAGTTTTGACGGACGGAAGGAGTCTACATGGTAGTCGAACGATGCGTAGCCCTTGGATATGCTTTTCAGCTTGTCGTAGAAGTCTATTACGATTTCTCCCAGCGGCAACATGAAGTGCAGTTCCATTCGTCCGCCCGAGACATACTGCTGGTCGAGCAGCTCTCCGCGCTTGTCCAGGCAGAGCGTCATTATCGGACCTATATATGCAGAGGCAGTGATAATGCTTGCACGTATATAAGGTTCCTCAATATGGTCGATGAGTGTCTGGTCGGGCAGTCCTGAAGGGTTGTGCACTTCCTTCACCTCGCCCTGCTTGGTATAACACATATACGACACATTAGGCACTGTTGTTATGACATCCATGTCGAACTCGCGGTCGAGGCGCTCCTGCACGATTTCCATGTGCAGCAGGCCCAGGAAGCCGCAACGGAAACCAAACCCCAGAGCCACCGACGACTCTGGCTGGAATGTGAGCGAGGCATCGTTGAGTTGAAGTTTCTCCAGCGATGCGCGGAGGTTCTCATAGTCGGTAGGGTCTATAGGGTATACGCCGGCGAAGACCATCGGCTTCACCTCTTGGAATCCTTCTATAGCCATACTGCAAGGACGAGCCACATGAGTGATGGTGTCGCCCACCTTGACTTCTTTTGAATCCTTGAT
>CAMYZK010000338.1 GCA_947303825.1 uncultured Prevotella sp.
CAGCTAACGAAAGACTTGTAAAAAAATCATTGTCTCTGTCTCAGAACAACTATCCTTTATTGAGTACCTGGTAAACTCATTGCACCTCTAAACAAAGCCGGACTGACAACGCAGACCGGCATTGACGGTTCGTTTACATACCCAAGATGACCACCGGAGAACTCATAAGAACCCTCAGTCCCTCAAACAGGGCACAGCAGCCATCTCGCTTCTTGTACTACTTTTTCTGTCTATGTAAAACTTTCAAAGAACTCTTTCCTTCTCACTTCCGAGAACGTTGGCCTCAAAAGCGGATGCAAAGGTACAAACTTTTCATGTTACCACCAAATTTTTGAACAACTTTTTTTAGAAATAACCGAAAAATTATTCTTTATCTTAATCTGTATCAAGATAAAGATACCTATACATTATAATATTGCATGCGCGCGCGACCTATTGCAAGCAATATTTATATGCTAGCAACATTGTCGTTTTTTCTTATACTGAACTCACATCCGCAATACTGCTGATTGTAAAAGTTATAATGTCGCAGCAGCTGTGCCCGGCGTTCTGCCAGTCCCCCCTTACGCCAGTTCTGCTGCCAGAATTCCGTTTCCGGCACATCTCGCTGGGCCTGTACTCCTGCTGCAGTAATCTGTTCCAGACTTTTCCACCTTGACGATGCCAGCGTGGTGGTGAAGTGTCTCAGCCCCAGTTCTCTTGCTTTTTGGGCCGCTGCTCTCAGTCTTACCAAGAAGCACTGCTGGCAACGTCGGCCCCTTTCTGGCTCATGCTCCAAGCCTTCCACCTGGCAAAGCCACCCCTCGTGGTCATAGTCACCATCAATCCAGTCTAAGCCAAGGCTCTGTGCATGCCTCTTGCTTTCCTCCTTGCGTATGTTGTATTCCTCCCTTGGCCAGATGTTCGGGTTGAAATAAAAGATGGTGGGGCGCACCCCGTTGTTTAGCATCCACTCAACGATGGCACTGCTGCATGGTGCACAGCATGCATGAAGCAGCACTTCTGTGCAACCTCCAGGCGGCAGCATAATGGCAGGCTGTTTGTTTTTCATTGCAGACAATCGGTGTTATCCCTTTTCATACGCAGGTTGAGTTGAACAATGGCAGGCAACAGTATGCACAGCGAGAAGAGCAGTGCCAAGAGCAACGGCCTCGTTCCTGGCCCTACGATGTCTTCTAAGTTCTGCGGATTATGGTAAATATGGTACATGGCGTATGCCACGCTATTGTTTGCCCAGTGATAAGCCACTCCAGGCAGAATGCTTCCCGTGCGCTGATACATCCATCCCAGCAGCAGTCCGATGAGGAAGGCATGAGGCATCTGTGCAGGATTGATGTGCACGGCAGCGAAAATGGCTGCCGACAGTGTTATCATAGCCCACGGATGGGAGGGCCGCCACTGTAGCAGACTCTTGAGCACACATCCTCGCATCACCATCTCTTCAACCAGTGGTGGCAGCAGGGCAATAACCATATAGCCTCCTGGAACGCCCATGATGCCCTGCAGCTGTTTGTCGGTGGCCTCAGCCAGGTCCCTAGCCCATCCTCCAAGCTCTGGCAGGAGACCCTGTATGGTGAGCGACGGCACTATGGCACCCAGAGCGGCTACCACGCTCCATGCCATTACCCCCCATGGTCGTGACCGCAGATAAGTAGGCTTGGTGTTGTACCACCCCGCCTTGACAAAGACCAGCAGAGTGACCAGCGAGAAGGTAACCATTATTCCTATGTTCCACACAGGTGGCAGTCCGTCTTCAGCAGGCTTACCTACTATAAGCCCGTAAGCAGCTACCACAACAAACTGGACCATAAACTGTATGGCCAGGAAAGTGAATACATATATCAATGCTCTTTTCATCTATGTCATTTTTTACCAACAAGTATTTCTCTTGCATGCGCTGCATCGTTCAGCAACTGACTGGCCAGGGCGTCGGCCGAGGAGAAACGCTGTTCTTGACGCAACCGTGCCACAAAGTAAAGGGTAATGGTCTTGCCATACATATCGTCGCAATAATCCAACAAATGAGTCTCTATAGAGGCCGCACTGTTGCCGTTGGCAAACGTGGGACGCACACCAATATTGGTCATGCCCATCAGCCTGTTGTTCTGCCCCTCTACCCCCACCATTACTGCATACACCCCATTGGCAGGTATCATGGTGTTAGCATCCACCCTGATGTTTGCCGTGGGAAAGCCCATACGCCTGCCCAGAGCGAGGCCGTGTTCCACAGTACCTGTCATAGAGTACTGTCTTCCCAATAATAATGATGCTTCCTCCACATCACCCTGAGCCAACACGCTACGTACTACCGACGATGACACAGCCTTTCCCTGGTTGTTGCTCAAGGCCTCACCAAGTATTACTTCCATGCCCAGCTCCTGCCCATAGCGCTGATAGTCTTCAAACTGCTCCCGGCAATCCTTCTCACGATGTCCGAAGCGGTTGTCATAGCCAGTGAGCAGCAGGTTCACTCCAAACTGCCCTATCAGCACCTTGCTCATAAACTCACGGGCACTGAGCAGTGACATCTCATGGTCAAAATGCAACACTTCCACACAGTCGGCACCTGTCTGCCTGAGCAGTTCCACTTTCTGCTCTAAAGAAGTAAGCAGCTGAGGCTTCCAGTCGGTCTGTACCACCTGACGCGGATGACAGTCAAAGGTTATTATCATCGACCTCATTCCCCTGCCTCTGGCTATCTGGCACAGCTGGCTTATAACATAACGGTGTCCCGCATGCACCCCGTCGAACATGCCTAGTGTGGCTGCTACTTTCTGTGTTATTCCACTATCCATTGATAGTGCAAAGGTAATAAAAAGTTAGGAGTTATGGAGAAGAAGTCAAGAGTTTTTGCTATGTATTGGCAAAAAAAAGTTAAATCAAAAAAATATCTTTATAAAAATATCCTCTAATGAGTAATTTTTTTGTACCTTTGCACCGCTATTGCCAATAGCAAGTATTGACAAGCAGGGCTTTTAGCTCAGTTGGTTAGAGCAACAGACTCATAATCTGGAGGTCCTAGGTTCAAGCCCTAGATGGCCCACCGCAAGGGAAAATAAGCACTTCCGCAATGGAAGTGCTTATTTTTTGTTGTACTTATC
>CAMYZK010000339.1 GCA_947303825.1 uncultured Prevotella sp.
CCCTTTAGGGGATGTCTCCTAGATCCAATGGGTTCTCTGCTGCTTGAGGCAGACTAGTCTGCTCCTCTATGATGCTATATGATTTGTTCTCATCTTTGTCATTCTTGAACTTGAAGTACATCGCTTTGGCTGTGGCTTCCATAACAGTTTTGTAAAACTGCGGGTCTTCAAATAGTCGAGCGAAAGCGTCCATCTGTTCGGTATAGCATTTTTGAGCCACCTTTTCAAATGTCTTGGGGAATATGTTATGTGCAAACATATTGACATCGGAAGTCTTGGCCTGTTTTGCCAGTGTCTTGCCTGAGCCTTGCAAGCGGTCGAAAATACTCTCCACTATCACCCTGTCGGCCTCGGTGAAGTTATCCTGATACATCAGGTTAATCTTGTCTATAATGTTGTCCAACAGGTCACGCTTCTCTTCCTCTTTCTTGCCTTTGCCGCCTTTCTCGCCTTTGATGGTCTTTTCCTCAATTGTCGGTTTCAGCTGTATGGCTCCGCTGGGCTGCACCTTGAACAGGTGATGTTCCAACATCAGTTTACCACTCAAATCCACCTTTTCGTGCGGTGTCTTTGGCAGCAACTTGTACAGGTATTCGCAGAAGATATAGGTTTTAAACAGGTCTCGGTCAAAAGTACGGGCAATCTGAGCCATATATGCGTAGAAACGGACAAACGACTTCACCAAGAACCGCACCTTGAATCGGTCTTCCTCGTCCAGCTGTCCAAAGTCGTCTACAACGGGTTTCAGCACACTGGACAGTTTACCCAGCGTTTTGTTGTCCTGTTTTTCGTTGTAGACAGCATAAACGGCATCCTCGGTCTCTTCACTCCATAGGTGATACAATTTTAGCTCAGTCAAGTATCGGTATACGACATTGACATCTATCGGCTCGGCCAGCAGCGTGTCCTCGTAGAACGGTTTGAATGATGCCTGTATGCTTTCGGCAGAGTTTACAAAGTCGAAGACATAGGTGTCAATCTTGTCCTTGCAGCTACGGTTCAGTCTTGAAAGGGTCTGCACGGCTTTAACGCCTTTCAGTCCTTTCAGGACAAACATAGTATGCAGCAACGGCTCGTCAAAACCCGTCTGGTACTTCTCGGCCACTACTAGCATATTGTACATATCGCTGGCGAAGTATAGAGGCAATGCCGACTCGCTAATCTTCATGTCGCCTGTACTGTTCAGCTGCGGTTCCGTGTACTCTTTGCCACCATAGCAGACCGTACCACTGAAGGCCACCAATGGCGACACATCGGTATAGCCTTTCTGTTTGCAGTATTCCTTTATGGCCAGATAGTAGCGTACCGCGTGTGCTCTGCTTGGCGACACTACCATTGCCTTGGCTTTGCCGTGTATCTTGGTCAGTGTAATCTCCTTGAATTTCTCCACTATCAGCTCTGCAGTCTGTTCTATCACAAATTGGTGATTGTCGTGGTATTCACGCACAGCTTTCAATGCTGGCGGCTCCTCATATTCGGGGTTTTCCTCAATGGTCTTGGCCACTTTGTAGCTAGTCTCTATCGTCGTGAAGAACTGCAACACGTCGAGGATAAACTCTTCGTCTATGGCCTGTCGCATTGAGTAGTGATGGAAGGCGGTGTACTGCGGCAGCCCGTCCTCGCCCTTGCCAGCCTCGATGCCAAATGTCTGCAAGGTCTTCGGCTTGGGTGTGGCGGTGAAAGCGTAGAAGTATTCGTTTTTGTGTTGTCCTTGGGTTAGCAGGGTTTCGGTCATTATGTCCATGCCGTCTTTCAACTCCTCTTCAGTACGGCCTTCCAGCTCGGCCATTTCTTTCAAAGCCTCATCGGTGTCGGCAAGGGCAGCTTTCAATTTCTCGGCACTCTTGCCACTTTGGGAACTGTGGGCTTCGTCCACAATGATAGCGAAACGTTTGCCTTGGTGGCTGTCAAGTTCATTATAGATAAGCGGGAAACGGTGTAGGGTGGTGATAATGATACGCTTCTTGTCATTGATGGCCTCGCGTAGCTTGGTCGAGTTGTCCTTGTCGGTGATGGTGACAATCTGGCCGGTCTTATGGTCAAATCCAAGTATGGTTTCCTGTAGCTGGCGGTTCAGCACACGGCGGTCGGTGACTACAAAGACACTCTGAAACATCTCGTTGTCCTCCTCGTCGTGCAGTGAAGCCAGGCGATAGGTCAGCCATGCAATCGAATTGCTCTTGCCGCTGCCAGCCGAATGTTGTATCAGGTAGTTCTTGCCCTCTGTCTGCTTACGGGTATCTTCAACCAGCTTTTCTACCACGTCGAGCTGGTGGTATCGGGGGAAGATAATCTTGACACTTTTCTTCTTAACCTTTTTACCTTTCTCCAAATAAATGGTTTCTTTCTCCTCACGGCTGAGATAGCGTTGCAGTATGGCCAGCAGCATTTCACGTTTCAGCACTCGCTCCCAAAGGTAGCTGGTGGCGTAGCCGTCGGGGTTCTCTGGATTGCCGCCGTCACCCACATTGCCAGCCCCATTGCTGCCTTGGTTGAATGGCAGGAAGTGTGTCTCCTCGCCTTTCAATTCGGTGGCCATAAAGACGTTGTAGAGGTCGGCAGCGAAGTAGGCCAATATACGGTTGTTGAAGTGGAACAGGAACTCTTTGGAGTTGCGGTCTTCACACCATTGTTCTTTTCCCTCTTTCACGCTCTGCCCCTTTAACTGGTTCTTCAACTCAATGGCCACCACGGGGATGCCGTTCAACGACAACACCATGTCAATAGTGTTGTGGTGCTGCGTCGAGTATGCAAACTGGCGTGTACAGGTCAGTATGTTCTGCTGGTATTTCTCTACCAGCTCATCGTTCTTCTGTGAAGCTGGCTGGAAGTAGGCGAAGTGAAGCTCCATGCTACGGTCTTTCACGCCCTTTCGCAATACATGTATCAGGCCAAAGTCGGCGACGTTCTGTTGGAAGATGGTGTAAAGTTGCTTCTCGGCTCTCTCGCCGTACACATTCTGATACCTCTGCCAAGTCTTTGGCTGGGTCTGCGCTATGAAACTGATAAGCGTAGCCATATCGATGGCCTTCGCTTTGTCGTATGTCTTCTGGTCGCCTTTGATATATCCACCCTCATTGAGCAGATAGGTTTCC
>CAMYZK010000340.1 GCA_947303825.1 uncultured Prevotella sp.
TCAAATTACATAATTTTCAATAGTCATCTTCATAGCTAGATATGATCAATTTATTTCAGTATAAGCTTGTTAAATCGCTGAAGCAGTAACTTCTTCATAACCTGTGTCTGTTGATGCCTTAATTACTGTTCCATTCTGCGTTGAACCATATGCATTAGCGGCAGCCTGAGTCTGAGGAAGGAGTATCCAAGGCGTCCAACCACTTGAAAATGCGGTACTTGCATTCACTTGTCCTTTGAGGACTAAAGCGGAAGCTTGTTCATACTTATAATCGAATGCAGTTGTATTTGTTGCAGGAGATGTAAAATTATCTAATGTCCAGTTGTTCTGAGCAACCATCGTTGCACCACTCGTTACAGTTCCAGCAGAACCATCTGCAGAAGTTTCCTGTGTTGTTGTTCGTCCACCATTATAGGTAAAGTCACCAGAATTCTTAACATAGCCTACACGAACTCCTGAAATAGTTACTTTCAAATTAGGATTCGAATTCTTTGCCTGAACAACAATTTGTGAAAGTATATGACGGAAATTTAACTTTGCAGCTCCTGCAGTACTATTCTCTGACGGTTTCGATGAATACTCTTCTTTTGCAAGAAGGACATCCATTTGAGAAGCTGCTGCTGCTGCTGGTGAGTAGTCTTCAATTACTCCCGGAGCATCCGTTTTTTGCGTTGCGCCCCAAATAGCTGTGAAGGTCACTTTCTTCGAAGACGACATGTCATTTGGCCAATAATACTTATTGCTAGAAGTAAAATTGGTTCCATCTTCCTTGGTAAAATCAGCCTGGAAATACTTTTGACCACCAAAATCTGCATATACATTGAACACATCTCCAGTTGCCCATGTTGATTTCACGCCAGGACCATTTGTACGTGTCACATTAGTCATCAACGGGCGGAAGCTAATCTCCCCGGTGTTTTCGTTGACGGCGGTGGTCTCGTCGTTAGTGCATGCGGCGAGGGTTAGTCCTGCTACCGCAAGGATTAATAGATTTTTTTTCATAATTGTAAAGTTTTATTGTTAATTCTCGAAAAATTCTCGCTTCTACGCTACTCTCTAGTAGGTATTAGGGTGCAAATATATGTAAAAGTTTCTGTTTCTGCAAATTTTTTGTCGTTTTTTTTTCTGTTTGATACAATTATTTGGAATTTTTGGAAGTTTTTGTTACATAAATGTTACGCGAATGTCCTTTTCTTTTCCTATTTTGGTAATTATATGTTGAAAGGATATTCTTCACTCTTAACAGGGGCTTCACCCCTTAATTCTTCACTCTTCACTCTTCTCACATTCCCACCTGTATCTCCACGCTCTGCCATCCGTCTACCGTTGGCTGGAAGCCGGAGCCGTTGACGATGGGCTTGGGCAGAGGCAGACCGTCGAGCTCTATGGTGATTTCCAGGTCGTCATCGTCGGGGTCTGCTGGGGTGGGGGTGTTGTGCATCTGGTTGGTCACGTCAACGGTGTAGTACCATTTCGTGCCGTCGGCCAGGATGGCATAGACGGTGAGGATGTGCGTGTTTTGCTCTCCCTGTGCCGCCTTGGGGCAGTGCCCGAAGGTGCGGAAGTGCATCATCACCGTGGAGTCGCCCACCACATAGCCGGTGAAGGCCTGCGTGGCGCAGTACTCGCCGGGTATGCCGCTGAGCATCTTCTTCGATGCAGCCAAGCCCGAGAGGGCCCCGCCAAACTGTGACGAGTATTTCAGGTTGGGCACGTTGTGTATCGTTATCGTCACCTCCCTGGTGCGCATGTGTGGCGTCATGGTGATGGCCTTCGCCTCGCCTATGCCCAGTGAGAAGAGGTCGTAGCCGGCACCGCAGAGCGGGTCGGGCTCCAGTATCACCGGCTCGTCTTCTGTCTCGGGTGCCCTTGGCATGCCGCTTCGCGACAGCTGTGTGCCCTCCTCTATCGACGAGCGTCGGGTGTAAGCCTCCAGGGCCTCTATGGTGGCGGCACCGCCATAGTCCTCGTCGTCGTAGCGGTAGAGAATGGTCTCGGTGTCGTTGTTGTATGCCAGAGCGCGGTAGCTGCCCGTTCCCAGTCGGGCCTTGCCGCCCAGGTTGCCGCTGAAGTCGTAGCGCTCGGGCTCTCCCGAGGTCTGTGTGTCGCGGAAGAAGAGCACCGTCATGCCCTTGGCGTTAAGGGCTGGCGCATGCGGCCAGTCGAAGAGCACGTTGAGGTCGCCGAAGTGGTTGTGGTCGTAGCACAGCTCACGCAGGTCGGCGTCGCAGGCACCGAGCGTCATGGCCAGCAGGAGTGCCGTCAACAGGCGTATGGCTTTCATCGTGCACCTCCTTTCTTCTTGATGCTGCCCAGGTGCCACACCAGCGATGCCTCGGCCTTGGTGGGTCCCACATAGTGTCTTATCTTGTCGGCCATCCACACGTTGTGGCGGTAGGAGTCGCGGCTCACCTCATACTCCTTGTACTTGCCGCTCACGTAGCCCGCGCCCACGCCCAGGTCCAGGCTGAAGCGCTTGCCCAGGGGCACCGAGTAGCCTAGGGTGAGGCCTGCTCCCCAGTTGGCCTTCGCCTCCTGCCCTTTGTGTCCGAAGAGGAAGTCGTAGCGGTATATGGCACCGTAGGCACCGAAGTGCAGTCCGCCCCGCATCTTGTCTTCGCAGCTGCGTGCCGTCCAGTAGCGCAGCTCGGCATCGGCGGCAATGGCGCGCACCCTGTCTTTGAAGGGCCATCCGTCGTACCATCCGTAGGTGGCCGAGGCAGCCAGCGAGAGCCTTCGTGCCAGACCCAGCTCAATGCCTATGGAGGGCATGGCGGCGGCATCGTAGAGCAGGTTGGTGCCGATGTTCAGGGTGGGGCTGCACTGTAGCGGGCCATTGTCCTCGCCATCGTCTACAACGCGGGCTGTACCGGCTGCGGGAGCCAGTACCAGCAGAAGCAAGATGCTATAGATGACACGTTTTATGACGAAGGGTGTAGACATAGTTCGGAGCAAAAGTATGAAAAAAACCGTGTAACGCAAAAAAAGTATAAAGAAATCTTGCTGTGCTTAACCTTTTTTATGTTTTCCCGTAACTACTCAGTCATCATTCGTTGGTCGGCCTCTCGGCCTCAAAATCTGACAA
>CAMYZK010000341.1 GCA_947303825.1 uncultured Prevotella sp.
AGTTTGGCCAATTTGTTGGAGATGTTGCCGACGACGGCATGGGAACCATCATCGACAAGTTTGTTGACAAGTTGGCTAAGGAGGCAGACATCCCTACCGACTATAAGGGTGTGAGGGCGTTCTTCGAGAGCTGGACACCAAAGGAGTACCACAAGCACTCGATGGCCGTCACCGACCTAAGGTACACCATCCAGGCCTCATACAAGAAGTGCAAAGATGAGGAGATAGACCGTCCGCCCATAAAATGGGCAAAGAAGAGGTGGCGCCGTCGTGCACGTCCCATCATCGACCCCTCAGGCTTTGTCTATGAGGCAACTCCCGACAACCGCATTGAGGGTGTCACCGCCACCGTCTACTACAAGGAGAATGAAGGTGCTGCTGAGGTGATGTGGGATGCCACGGAGTATGGTCAGCAGAATCCGCTGAAGACCAATGCCGCCGGTGTCTATATGTGGAACGTGCCGCAGGGCCTGTGGCAGGTGCGCTTCGAGAAGGAAGGCTATCAGCCTGCCAAGACCGAATGGCTGCCAGTGCCGCCGCCACAGCTGGAGGTGAACATACCGATGACACGCACCAGTGCCCCTGTGGTAAAAGAGCCCCTGGCATTCAGCGACCATGTCAGCATTACCTTCGACCGACATATCCAGACATCTACATTGCAGGGCATCACCCTGCGCCAGAACGGGCAGACGGTAACGGGCACCGTGCAGCCTGTTGACGAGACGGACGGGCTGACAACGTGTGCACGCTTCACTCCCGCTGCCAGCTTCACGGCAAAGACCGTTGAACTTACTGTTCCCGTATCGGTCAAGAGCTACGCCGGCGTGCCGCTGGCTAGTGTCTACACCACTACGCTCACCGTTGAACACCCCATTGAAGGCATGATAGTGGGAGAAGGTACTGCCATACAGCTGGGACAGACGGGTTACGTCACCGTGACGGCCTATCCTGCCGTTGCTGCTAGCGGACGTGAGCTGCGCGTCAGCTCCACATCGCCACAGGTCAGCCTGGAGAGCGGCACCGTGCTACGCTTCGATGATAACGGACAGTGTATGGTGCCCTTTAGCGGACTGCTGCCTGGTGTGGCAGAGGTGACATTTGCCGTAGGCGACATAGAGGCTAGAGCCAATGTGGAGGTTAAATACCACATTAACGATGTTTGCGCACGTCCCGTGGCGTCCATCACTTCGGGTGCTGCTGTGGTGAGCGGCACAAGGATTGAACTGTACTCAGCCACAGAGGGGGCCGTTATCTATTACACCACCGACGGCAGCTGTCCGTGCGACGAAGCCAAGCGACAGCGTTACTCCGAGCCAATAGTCATCACTGAGCCAGTGACCATCCAGGCCATGGCAGTATGCGAAGGCATGGACGACAGTGAGGTGGTGACCTACAGCTACGGTATAGGAACATACAGCGGCATAGAGACCAGCGTCGCCGATGGCAAGGCAGATGAATCATACTACTCGCTGCGTGGTATGAAGGTGGTGCCACCACTGTCGAAGGGCGTCTACATACATGTGCAACGCACGCCGCAGGGCATGAAGTCAAGAAAGATTTTCATCAAGTAACAAGGCTAGTCCAATATCTACAGGAACAGGGATTATCATCGTCATGGTAGTTCCTGTTTTCCTGTTTTTCTGTTTTTCTGTTTTTCTGTTTTTCCTGTTTTTCGTTGTGCTCGTACATTTTTAGAATTATTTTTTGGTCATTATAATTATTATTTGTAATTTTGCAGCCAAATTGTCAAAACAAAACTACTAAAATGAATCGCTTATCAAAATTAGTCCTGCTCTTGCTGTTGCTGCCCCTGTTGGCATCCGCTGACAACTGGGATTTGACAACGTACCAGCAGATAGAGCAGAGCATCAAACAGCCCCGACTTACCGATAAGGTTTACCTTGTTACGAAGTTCGGAGCCAAGACCGACGGCTCTGCCGCTGCCAACCAAAAAGCCATACAGAAGACCATAGACAAATGCTCGAAGAAAGGTGGCGGGCGAGTGGTAATACCCGCCGGGGGTAAATTCCTTACCGGTGCCCTGCACCTTAAGACCGGTGTCAACCTTGAAGTTCAGGAAGGTGCAACGCTGGAGTTTGCCTTTGAGCCGGAGCTTTACCCCATAGTGGAGACATCGTGGGAAGGCCTCGACTGTTATAATATCTCACCATGCATCTATGCCTACCGCCAGACCGATATTGCCATTACAGGCAAAGGGACAATAGACGGAGGCGGATCGAAGGAAACATGGTGGAAGTGGTGTGGAGCACAGCACTTCGGATGGAAGGAAGGTGACGTGAGCCAGAAGAAGGAGGCACGTCCGCGACTGCTGCGTTGCGGTGAGGACGGCGTACCTATGAAAGACGAGCAGGGGAGATGGACAAAGGAACGCACCTTCGGGCCAGCCGACGGTATGCGGCCACAGTTGGTAAACTTCAACGAGTGTGAGCGTATTCTCATGGAAGACATCACCTTGCTGCGCTCGCCTTTCTGGGTGATACATCCGCTGAAGTCTACCGACATCACCGTGCGCCGCGTGAAGATGATAAACGAAGGGCCTAACGGTGACGGCTGTGATCCAGAGTCGTGCGACCGTGTGCTGATAGAAGACTGCTACTTCAGCACGGGCGATGATTGCATTGCCATCAAGAGCGGACGCAACCGTGACGGACGTGAGAGGGCCATGCCGTCGCAGAACATCATCATACGCAACAGTGAGATGAAGAACGGCCACGGCGGAGTGGTGATTGGTTCTGAAATCAGCGGAGGTTGCAAGAATGTCTTTGCCCACGACTGCGTGATGGACTCGCCCAACCTCGACCGTGTGCTGCGTATAAAGACAAACTCATGCCGAGGTGGAGTAATAGAGAATATCTTCGTAAGGGACATCAAGGTAGGACTGTGCGGAGAGAGTGTGCTGAAGATAAACCTTGACTACGACCATAACGAGATTTGCTGCCGTGGCAACTATCCCGTGGTGCGCAATGTCTTCATGGAAAATGTGATAAGCCAGAAGTCCAGGTATGGTGTGCTGATAATTGGGCTGGAGGAGGATTCATTTGTCTACAACATCAACGTGAATAAC
>CAMYZK010000342.1 GCA_947303825.1 uncultured Prevotella sp.
CTTCATGTCGTCAACATAACCGGCCAGCACGTTCCAGCCGTACTTGATGCCGGCAGGGATGCTCTCGAAGAAACCGTACTCACGGGTGTAGGGCTTGTAGAGCGAGCTGATGGAGCGAGCCACGAAGCCCAGCTTCAGTTCCTCGGTCAGCACCACCTGCTTGGTGAAAACGCCGTATTCGGCATGTGCTGTTTCTGTCGGCACTTCCTCACCATTGACAATAGCAACGCTGGCTGTCGTGTCGCGCTGTGTGCCCTTGAAGGTCAGGGTGACGGTGCGCACCTTCATGCTGTCGGCGTGGGTCTTGGCCACGGCCAGCTGGTCGCCCAGGCGTCCCAGCTCGTAGAGGAACGTGTTGTGAGAGTCTACCGTATGGCCGTTGATAGCCAGGATCTTGTCGCCTGCTTCCAGACCTATCGACGCTGCAGGCAATCCGGGCAGCACGCTGTCAATCTCAGCCGGTATGAACGGCTCCACGAAGCGGGGCTCCGACTGGAGCATGTTCAGTAGGTTCAGGTCGCCGGGCAGCGAGACGTGCTCGTGCTTGCCGTTGCGTACCACCTCGACGTCGTGAGCCTCAGAGAGCATGCGGTAGAGATCGGCCGAGAAGTCCTTGAACAGCTTGCCGTCGGCAGCCACCAGGATGTCGCGGTCCTGGAAACCATACTGCTTGGCCTCCTTGTTGAACTTCATGGCAATCTCGCCTGCCGGGATGTAAGTGTCGCCCCAGTAGAACAGGATCATCGAGTAGATGAACAGCGCCAGCAGGAAGTTGACCAGCACACCGCCAATCATGATGAGCAGGCGCTGCCACGTGGGCTTCACACGGAACTCCCAGGGATGGGTCTCCTCAGAGAGTTTCTGGTTTGTCTCGTCTATCATACCGTCTATGGCACAGTAGCCGCCCAACGGCAGCCAGCCCAAACCATACTCGGTACCAACATACTCCTTGACGGTCTTCTTCTCCATCTTGCCGTCCTTGCCCTCTTCCTCCACTTCCTTGGTGGGCACTACCTCGGGCTTCAGCTTAAGCAGGCGACGCACCCACTTGTCATAGGTGCTGAGGATGTGGAACTTGGGATTGAAGAACAAGTAGAACTTTGTCACTCTCACCTTGAAAAGCTTGGCAAAGGTAAAATGGCCCAGCTCGTGCAACAACACAAGCAGCGAGATGGCCAGAAGAAACTGTAACAGTCTTATAAGAAATACTTCCATTATTTAATTACTATTTTTGTTGCTCTTAATTATGGACCCATACCCTATAGGGCTCATGGGCTGGACTTATGGGACTAGCAGCTCTGCCGCTATGCGCCGTGCCTCACGGTCGGTCTCGATATAGACATCGTAGTCGGGCTGTGGTGAGAAGGCAGCCTTCTGCATGGTCTTCTCTATGACATCGGCCATCTGTGGGAACGAGCAGCGGTCTTCCAGGAAGGCGCGGTTCACCACCTCGTTGGCTGCATTCACTATGCAAGGCATGTTGCCCCCGCGCCTGATGGCATCGAATGCCAGCGCCAGACAGCGAAACTTCTCCATGTCAGGCTTGTAGAACTCCAGGGCATGACTCTCAAAGAGGTTGAGCTTCTTCCCGCTCAGGGGCAGCCTGTGTGGAAACGACAGTGCATACTGTATGGGCAGGCGCATGTCGGGCACGCCCAGCTGGGCTTTTACCGAGCCGTCTTGGAACTGCACTGCCGAGTGGACTATGGACTGCGGGTGTACCAGCACCTCTATCTGGCCGGCATCAACACCGAAGAGCCACTTTGCCTCTATCACCTCAAAACCCTTGTTCATCATCGTGGCCGAGTCGATGGTAATCTTTGCACCCATGTCCCATGTGGGATGGCGCAGGGCGTCGGCCTTGGTCACCGTAGCCAGCCGCTCCATAGGCAACAGCCGGAAGGGTCCTCCCGACGCTGTCAGCAGTATCTTGTCGATGGGATTGTCGGCCTCGCCCACCAGACTCTGGAAGATGGCCGAGTGCTCGCTGTCTACAGGCAGTATGGACACATGATATTGCTGTGCCAGCTGTAGTATCAGCTCGCCTGCCACGACGAGCGTCTCCTTGTTGGCCAGGGCAATGGCCTTGCGAGCTTTTATGGCATGTATCGTAGGACTCAGTCCGGCAAAGCCCACCATGGCAGTAAGCACCATATCAATAGGACCGGCCTCCACTATCTCATCGAGGGCACGTGCCCCGGCATAAACCTTGACATCGGGCATGTCGGACATCAGTGCCTGCAGCTCGCCGTAACGCTGCTCATTGGCTATAACCACAGCAGCAGGACGGAACCTGTGGGCCTGCTCTGCCAACAGCTCTACACGATTGTTGGCCGTGAGGCAATATACCTCATAAAGGTCGCTATGCTCCTCTATGACCTGCAGAGCCTGGGTGCCAATGCTCCCTGTAGAGCCCAGAATGGCTATCTGACGTTTCTGTTTCATTGTCGTTTATACACAAATCGGCGGCAAAAGTACGAAAAATAATTGGATTATTCGTCTCACTATTCAGGTGATTGGTGTCTGACAGTCAACCTTTAACAAAGTTTAAGAAAGAAAAACTTTGGTTGTTTCATATTTTTGTTGTAATTTTGCACCCGCAAAAGCGAAAAGCAGTGGCTTGAGCCGCAAGAAGACAATTTATTGGAAGGTTGGCAGAGTGATCGATCGCGCTGGACTCGAAATCCGGTATACCCTTATGGGTATCGGGGGTTTGAATCCCTCACCTTCCGCCAAAGGAGTTCTACAAGTCACATTGTGGGACTCTTTTTTTGCGTTCAAGTGAGGGCTTCAAACCCCAGATACCCTCATTGATATGTGGCGTAATAAATTGATAATCAAATAATATCGCCAAATATATCAATAGAGATATAATCCTTATTCCTTTATCAGTTTGAAGCGGATGGTCACTCTTACCGACCTATGCTACAAGCCTCATTTTTGCATCAAAAAGTGCTACCTTGTCATTTTGCAAAATTGCTACCGAATTTCTTCCATCTAATTTATTAATTATCAATAGTTTAAAGATGAAAGTTAATTTCGTTGTCCGAAGGACTAAAAAGAAGGTTGATGGTTGTGTTCCTAT
>CAMYZK010000343.1 GCA_947303825.1 uncultured Prevotella sp.
GAGACCGAGCTCTCACGCACGGGTCAGCAGCATTTCGAGTCGAAGGCAGACAAGAAGGAGACCGTCAGAAAGGTGTGGCAGGAACTGATAGCCAGCCGCCGCATGGGCTATATGGCCACGCTGCGCAACTTGCGCAATGTGCTGGAGGCATCGGTAGATGACGCAAGCATGCAGCAGGTGTGCAGTTACCTCTCCAACACGGAGGCCGTAATCCGCAGCAAGCAGCTGCCCTTCCGATTTCTCTCGGCTTATTTACAGCTGAAAGATCTCAACCTCACCAGGTTCCGGCCTCTTCAGGAGGTTATCGATGCGACAACTTGGAAGATTTCGGTGATTGAGAAGTCCATTGAAAGAAGAAAGAAGGGAGCCTTCTTTTTCAAGGCTCGCAAGGTCGTGAGGTATAACCCGCTGAATGCCCATACCATTGGTATGTGTGCAAAGATTAGCGGCACTCTCAGACTTGCCAAACCGACGCTGCATTTCAGCCGCATGAAGTACTGCTGGGTTAACCCTGAACGTCCGTCGAAGCGGATGCAGAAGGACATTCAGCAATTGGAGAAAGTTCTCATAGGTCTTCGCAAACGGAAAGAAATGCTCAGACAGAAGCAGGCCCAGCTGGAAGAGAAGTACGGCAATCCCTTGCTGAAGACGGCCAAGCACAGTGAGGAAATCCTCCAGGCCCTGGAGAAGGCTGCCTCGCTGTCGGCTGCCAACATCCCAGGCTTTGACGCAAGCACGCGCGTGTTGCTTGCCAGCGACACCTCGGGCTCCATGCGCTGTCCCGTAAGCAGGAACAGCTCGGTAGAGTGCTATCACATCGGCCTGCTGCTCTCCATGCTGATGAAGAGCCGCTGTCCGCAGGCCGTCACCGGCATGTTCGCAACCTTCTGGAAGGCATACGACATGTCATCGGCAAACGTGCTCCAGGACACTATCGGCATGCTCGACCGAGAGGGAGAGGTGGGCTACGCCACCAATGGCTACAAGGTCATCGACTGGCTCATCAAAGAGCGCCGCGTCATGGACAAGGTGATGCTCTTCACCGACTTCCAGCTGTGGGACAGCCATCATGGTGATGCCAGCCTCGCCGAGAGTTGGAAAGAGTACAAGAACATCGCCCCTGATGCCAAGCTCTACCTCTTCGACCTCGCAGGCTATGGGCAGAGTCCTGTCAGCATGAAGCGCGACGACGTGTTCTGCATCGCAGGGTGGAGCGACAAGGTCTTCGACATCCTTGCAGCCTTGGAACGTGGTAACAGTGCTATCGACGAGATCCGCCGGATTGTCGTATAGCACAGGTCAGACAGTAACGACAAAGAAGCTTAGAGGATTGGACTCCCGGGATGGGAGCCGCCTCGCAGATTCTCCCTCCTTCTCAGGGGGGGCGGAACAAACATTTCGAACACTTACACAAGCTACTATGGCTTCAATAGCTCTTTAGCCCGTATTCCCCGACGAAGGGGTACGGGCTTTTTTTTGCAAAGAAAACACGAATGTCCCACAGTACGTAAAATGTTAAAAAAATGACGTTTTGCGTAAAAATAACGCAAAATATTTGGTAGATTCAAAAATAGTCCGTATCTTTGCGCAAAAATTACGCAAGATAAATAAAGCTATGGAAAAAGAGAAGAAAAGAATCGTGGTGATGGGCGGGAGTTTCAACCCGCCAACGTTGGCACACTACAAGTTGATGAAGGAGGCGGTTGATGCGCTCGGTGCAGACATGGGCTTCCTCGTGCCCGTAAGCGACGCTTACCTGAAACGGAAGATGCGGCACAGCCACCCACCTGTTGTCTTGTCGCCTGAAATGCGCGTCAGGATGCTACGAGCGATGTGTTCCGATGACAGCCGTCTGAAGATATGGGATAAGGAAATGAGCATCATAGCCGCCAGTACCACGGAGACCATGCAGGCTATCCAGGCAGACTACCCAGAAGCAGACCTGTATTTCGTGATGGGGGCCGATAAGATGGACCTGCTTGCCCACCTGACAGAGAAGAGGAACTTCCTTGATGCTTTCAAGGTGGTGCTCTATTCAAGAGAGAGCGGCAACTTGGAGCAGACGCTGAAGAGTAATGATATGCTTTCTAGCTGCCTGGACCGCATCGTCATATTGTCCCAGCCAGACGGGACAGAAGGTGTTAGCTCGTCTTTAGTCAGAGAACGGATGCTGCGAGGGGAGTCTGCCGAAGACTTACTTTCACCGGGAGTGTGGGAACTGTTCAAGGATTATACGGCAGCAGATTTCCCTGATGCCATCAAACTGTTCAAGGGCGACTATACATTTCTGGGCAACCGCTTCCCCTGCCGTTTTAACTGGCGAGGACTGGCATACGGAAGTGCAGAAGCTGCTTTTCAATCATCCAAATGTACGGAAGAGTCAGAACGGAAAGTCTTTGCCAGCTGCTCGGCTGACAAGGCAGTGCAAAGAGGAAAAGAACTGGTTCCCTACACTGGATGGGAAGAGGATCAGCTCGACATTATGGAGTCTATCCTTCAGGCCAAGTTCGGGCAAAATCCTTCTCTGATGCAGAAGTTAGTAGACACAGGAAACTGTGTATTGCTCAATGGGAACAATAAGCATGAGACATACTGGGGCGTTGACTTGTACAGTTGGGAAGGTGAGAACAATTTGGGTAAATTATTAATGAAAATTAGAGAAAAGGAGATACAAAAATGAAGTACACAATTGAAACGATAAAGGAAATAGCTCGTAAGAGTCCAGACACAAAAGTGATTTATTTCTGGGGCCACACACCTAATCCTAAGAAGATGACAGCCGCCTGCTTCAGTCAGTGGTACGACTGTTACTTTGAGGTGGAGGGAGTACAATACCACACCACTGAGCAGTATATGATGGCCAGCAAGGCACGTCTGTTCGGCGACGATGAGGTATTCCAGGAAATCATGTCATCCAACAGTCCGTTTGATTACAAGAAACTGGGAAGGAAAATCCGTGGTTTCGAGCAAACGCTTTGGGATGAAAAGAAATATGATATAGTGGTGGAAGGAAACAAGGCCAAATTCGGCCAGAACGCAGACCTCAGAGAATTCCTGCTTTCCACAGATAATGCCCTCATA
>CAMYZK010000344.1 GCA_947303825.1 uncultured Prevotella sp.
CAGCCGTCAGCCCCGATGCGACATTGTCGACGACAGCGAGGCATGGGTGCTGGGAGCCGACATGCTGTGCAACGACTCCACCATTGACTATAGGTTTGTTATCTACTCCACTCCCGGCAACGCAGTAATCTACATGGACTATGTGCAGGCTTTGTCTGACATAACCGTGACTTGCGAGAAAGGGGCACTGACAGCCATCAGCGTGGACGAGAGTACCGCACAGCAAAGAAACATAGCTGAAGGCAAGGGATGTGTATGCATAGACGAGACCTTTGGCATAGTGATGCCAAAGAACAAGCAGATAAAGCTGGAGAAGCCAGTAAACAACAACTCGGTGATGACTGCCCTGCTCTTTGCCAGCTATAACGACAAGCCCCGCAGCTACAAGGCCGGTCAGCTGGTAGACAGCCGCCATGCGGTCTACTATTCAAACGTTGACAGCCGTATCACCAGCCAGATGGCCAGTGCCATAGAGGAGATAAAGCTGCCCAAGGGATGGAAGGGCATCGTTGTTACCGATACAGACAAAAGGCGCGACATGCTGGTGTGCCACTTCAACGGCAGTGAAGACGCTGTCTCTACCCCTCATGGCCGCTTCACGCTGAAGAAAGGAGAATGGCAGGCAGGCCCGCTAAGGCCATAGGCAAAAGGGGAAAGCGCCTGAGGGTACGGCTCTAAGAGGACATGGTCTTCGCTGTCTTGCCGTTGTCCTCGGGATAGCTGATGCGGGTGTGGTAGATGGTCTTCAGCTTCTCTATAAGCACCGTCTTGGAGTACTGTATGTCGCGGAAGGTGATGGGGCATTCGCGGAAGTAGCCCTCGCTGACCTGTGTGTCGATGATGCGATCCACCAGTGAGCGGATAGACTGCTCGGTATTGTCGGCCAACGAGCGCGATGCTGCCTCTACGGCATCGGCCATCATCAGTATGGCCTGCTCTTTGGTGAAGGGGTTGGGGCCGGGGTAGGTGAAGAGCAGGTCGTCAACAGGCTCGTCGGGGTGCTCGTTCTTATACTTTATGTAGAAGTACTTGGCCTTTCCCTGTCCGTGGTGTGTGGCTATAAGCTCACGTATCTGCCGTGGCAGGTGGTACTTGTCGGCCATCTTCAGACCCTCCGTGACATGGCCTATGATAACCTGTGCGCTCTCTATGTAGTTAAGATGTTCATGGGGCGAGATGCCTCCCGACTGGTTCTCGGTGTAGTAGATGGGGCTTTGCATCTTGCCTATGTCGTGGTAGAGTGCTCCCGTGCGCACCAACATGGCGTTGGCATCTATCTTGCGGGCTATCTCGGCAGCAAGGTTGCCCACCTGTATGGAGTGGTTGAAGGTGCCAGGAGCCTCCTCGCTCATGCGGCGCAGCAGCTCCTTGTTCGTGTTGGACAGCTCTACGAGGGTGATGTCGGTAACAAAGCCGAAAGCCTTCTCCAAGACATAGAGCAGAGGGTAGGAGCAGAAGACGATGACTCCGCATATCAGCAGGAAATAATACTCTGAGGTGTCCAGGTTGCTGATGTCTCCCCGGCGTATGAGGTACAAAGACAGACGCTTTGCCGTTGTTGCCAGTACGAAGATGGCTGCCGTCCAAAACAGCTGTGCGCGACTGCTTAGTTCTCTTAGGGCAAAGATAACGGCAATGCCTCCCACCGTCTCTACTGCTATGAACTCAAGTGGGTGCTGCAGCACCGAGGCGGTGATGAGCACCACTGTGGCATGGGTCATGAAGGCTGTGCGTGAGTCCATGAACACCCTTACGAAGATGGGCACCACAGCGAAGGGCAGTATATAGACATGCAGCACGTTGTGGCTTACGAGCAGCGATGCCAGCGTGGTGAAGAGCACCACCAGCGTGTAGAGCATGCCTGCCGAGCGTGGCCTTCGGAAGTAGTCTTTGCGGTAGATACCTATGTAGGTAGTGAAGATAAGTATAAAGATAAAGACATAAAGGGCCTTGCCTGCCATGGTGAGGCCGGAGTTGCGGTCAGTGTGCCGCTCGTCTAGCACTTTCTTGTACGATTCCAGCATCTGGCATGCGTCGTCGTCGACGATATCGCCCCGGCTAATGATCTTCTGCCCCCGTTTCACCATCTTGCTGCTGGGAGCCACGCTGTTGATAAGCTCCTCGCGTGCTGCCTCGTTGTGTATGCTGTCGTAGATGAGGTTGGGAACGATATAGTCGTTGAGGTCCAGCTTCAAGTCAACAAGGTCGTTGCGATAGTTATAGAGCTGGGCGTCATTCATGAGCTGCTTGTAGGCATTGCTGGGCGTGAGCAGCTGGTCTATGCTGATGCTCTGTGTCGTCTTGTCTATGACGCGTCGTATTGTAGACTGTCCGCTGGTATGAAGGGGCTCGCTGGTGTCAATTATTCCCTGCTTGTAGAGGTCGCGCAGCCTGTTTACGATGAGCACCTTGAGGTGATGGCTTACCGGTGGAGTGAGCGTGTCGCTGCAATGCTTCATAAAACGTTCCACCTGTTGGCCTGCCACCTCTTCGTGAAAGGTGTAGTAGGGCACGAAGTCCTTAAGCAGAGCCTGACGTTCCTTCTCCAGGCTTGCCTGACTCTTATATACCGGAAAGTCGAAGGCTGCCGTCAGATCGGTGTAACGCCAGGGGGTGTCGCGTTCTATCTTGAACCCGAAGCCTGTGTCGCGAGGCATGAACCACACAATGATGGCTGTGGTGACAGCCACGAAAGCAGAACGGATGGCAATATCGCGCCATGAAAGGCGTGTCTTTAGATTGAAATTGATCATGGTAATGTACTTTCAGATTGCAAAAATACGCATTTTTGATGTCTTGACAATAAAAAATTGGTAGAAAATGCATGTGCTGACATAAAAATTTGTATCTTTGCACTCTGAACATATCCTTCGTTTTTTATTTTCATCTATATATAGAATGTCAGAAAGAAGAGTAAGGGTGCGTTTTGCACCCAGTCCAACGGGACCCTTGCATATTGGTGGTGTGCGCACTGCCTTGTACAACTATCTGTTTGCACGTAAGGCGGGAGGCGACCTGGTGTTCCGCATTGAGGACACCGACTCCACGCGCTTTGTCCCCGGTG
>CAMYZK010000345.1 GCA_947303825.1 uncultured Prevotella sp.
TCACTAAATAACGCGGTAGCAAATTCTTCACTCTTCACTCTTCACTCTTCACTTAGAGAGAACTGGCATGGAAGGGTAAGAAGCTGGTACATCAGAGTGCGAGCCATGCGTTGGTGCCCCAGGTCGTTAGGGTGCAGACGGTCGTTGTCGGCATTGGCGAAATACTGTGCATGCTCGTCCATCAGCGGGAAGAGACCGCAGGAGGCTGCCCAGTCGATGACGGGCACGGCCCACACGTCGGCAGCCTCGCGTGAGGCCTGGATGTAGGCCGACACATACTCGCCGCATTTGTTCTGCCACTGCTCTGTGGGCTGCCAGTTCTTGTCGTTGCGAAAGAAACCGGCGCGGTGGATGGGCGTGAGCACGACGATCTGCTTGGTAGGGTAGAGGCGCTTCACGTGGTCGAGGGCGATGTTGATACGTCCGCGATAGGTGTCGCTGTTCATCTGTGGTGTGCGACAGAGGCGTGCCACCTTGTGCTTGGGCTCGTGGATGCCGGCCACGACAGAGTCGAGGCGTTCGTCGTACCACTGCCCTAGGGGGATGCCGGCGTTGAAGTCGTTGGTGCCTATGAAGATGATGATGGCATCTACCTCGCCCGCGTGCTCTTCGTAGCATTTGTCGGCCTGCCGGGGGATGTCGTTCCACTGACGGCCGGAGATGCCGTAGACGTAGGGAGTAATCTGTAGCCACTCCTGTAGGTAGGTCCAGAATTTCTTTTTCGAGCCACTGTTGCGAGGGTCGGTGATGCTGTCGCCCAGGTAGGCCACGCGCTTGCCGTGCCAGGGGTGGGTGATGGTTTGTGGGGCCATGCTGCTTGCAAGGATGAGACACAGCAGCAGTACTAGTGCTTTCTTGGACATTTTGCTATTTTACTATTTTACTATTTTACGATTTTACTATTTTAAGAAACAAATTATTCACAAATTATTTCTCATTGTTTTCCTTCTCTCTCATTCTTCACTTAGGCCGAAGGCCGCTCTTCCTTCCATTAGCAATGCTGATGCCCTTGCCACGGCTGATGGGGCGCCCGCCGAGGTCGTAGGTCTTGGCGTGGTGTGGCGGCAGGAAGCTGGCAGGGGTGCCGATGGAGGTTACTACGCCGATGTAGTCGTCTACGCTGGCCACAAAGTTGATGTCGGAAATATGGCTGGTGCCGGTGGTGGAGGTCAGTCCGAAAATGGTCTGTCCCATGCACACGTTGTTGCGCTCGCCGGTAAAGTTGTCGTATAGTCCGCTGGTCTTCATGTTGAAGGCAATGACCTGCTGCTGCTGCTCGTCGTTTGTTGTGATGGTCTTTACGGTGACAGGTGCCACCTGCGAGCCACGGTTGGTGCCGTTGAGCCACCACAGGTAGCTGGCACCTGTGGTGGTCTTAAGGTTGCTGCCTCTTACAACGAGGTATATCTGGCTCTTGTCAATGTCGTAGTCCAGCTCTTGGTATTTCATCATGAGCGCTACGTTGTTGGCTCCTGTGCCGGCCTTGACATGTATGATGTTCTTCTCCTCGTCGTAGGTGATGTTGCTGGCAGAGACGCGGCTGGGATCGCCTGTAGTCCAGTCGGTACAGCGAAACTGGTATGCCTTCTGCTCGGCATTGTACTCCTTCATCAGCCTTACGTAGTAGATGCCCGGGCACATCGTGCTGCTCGAGGCAGTGAGCCTGACGGTGAACTGCTTCGTGCTCTTTGCCAAGTCGGAAGGTATAGGATACTCAATGTTGTAGAAACCGTTGGAGTCGCTGCCCTTGAAAGCCGTGGGGATGGTGATGTCGGCCACTTTCGTTCCGTTGATGGTCAGCGTGCCCTTCCGACCATTGTCGGCTAGGTTGAAGCGCATCATGACGCTGAGGTTCTCGGTCTCGTCGCTATTATTATATAAGGTGTACTCAATGTAGCCATTGGCACGTGCGTCGCGGTAACGCTCGCTGTTGTACATGCCGGTGCTGCTGTCGCTGCTGTACTTCACGTCATGGCCGGCCTCGCTCTGCTGCTCGCCGGGGGCCACGAAGTCGAGCGTGCGGGTCTCCAGGGCCTCGCGCTCGGCCTCGGTCTGAGCCATGGTGCTCTTGGCGAAGTTCTCGGCTGTCTGCTGGTACCAGTAGCACATGTAGCGCTGATGGTGAATCTTGTAGAAGGGCACGAGCTTAAGGCTTGACCATTTGTAAGACTCAACCCCTTCGCGGCTGGCATCGATGGTGAAGGTAAGGTCAGTGCTACGCAGCCTCTGTATGCGGTTGAGAACGTCGGCACGGTCTCCAATGAGCAGGGGGGCATCGACGAGGCTCTTCGACGTGGCACGGCTGCCGGGGGCGTGGTCCATACGGCCCTCACCGCCATATTCGTTCTGGAGCTTCTCGTAGGGAAGGCCGCTGCCATCGGCCTCGGCAAGGGCAGTGGTGGCGGCACCGAGAAGGATAGGACCGTACTTGAAGGCGATGTAGTCGGAGTAGTTGGGGCACACCTCATAGCGCAGCTGCATGTCAAGGTTGACGGTAATCTTGTCGCCAGCCTTCCAGTTGCGGGTCTCCATGATGTAGCCTGCCTTGCCGCTCTCGAAGGCGGGAGCGTCGAGGGCGGTGCCGTTGATGTCGATGCTGTAGTTCTTGCCTGCCCACTGGGGATGGCGGATGGCGAGGGTGTAGGTGCCCTCCTTGCCGATGGTGAGCACGGTGGTGTTGTCGTTGGGGAATCTGGTCTCCTGGGTGATGACAAAGTTGTCACTCACGAGCTTCGACGGTGTGAAGAGGTTGACGTAGAGCGTCTCCTCGCCGTTGTGGGTGTAGATGAAGTGGCCGTACTTGGAGTGGTTCTCCATGCCTGTACCCACGCAGCACCACATGCCCTGGTTGGGCTGCGAGTAGATGCGGTAGCCCTGTGGACGGAGGGTGGTGAAGTAGACGTAGCCGCCTGTCTCGGGGTCTTGCGTGGAGAGGATATGGTTCCACATGGTCTGTTCGTAGAAGTCGGCATACCTGGCGGCGGCTTCCGATTCGGAAGGTGAGACGGGG
>CAMYZK010000346.1 GCA_947303825.1 uncultured Prevotella sp.
CCCAGCAGGCCTTTTCCAGCTTTCTCGGTGTTTTGTACCACACGTTCTCGTAATAGTTATACTCAGCCTCCCGCTCGGTTATAATCGTGTCGGTGTCATCACCAGGCTGCCTCTGCCTGATGGTGTAGGCCGAGAAATAGCGTCCGTACTCTGGGAACATATCCGGCTCTGCAGTGACCGAGCAGCCGTTGACATTGCGGTTGAGCCTTACCACGCGCCGCGAGATGGACAAGAGGGAGTCTGGCAGGAAGTTCTCTTCCAGCATCCAGACGCTGGAGTTTGCCGCTGTCTCGATGGTGTTCATATAGGTCCTTACACGGTGCATGGTGGTCTTGAGCATGTTCATCGAGTGGTGCAACACCTCGGCATGTATTTGTTTCTTCGACTGGTTATAGAGTACTCCCACCGACAATATGAAGATGGGGGCAGCGAGCAGCAGGATGCTCAGGCTGAGCTGAGCCGACAGTTTCAGGCGGTTCTTAATCATGGTCGGCCTCCTTTCCTGTATCCACTTCGGTGAAATGAGCCAGATGGCTTGTCAGGTCAAGCACCGCCAGGCTCTTCTGCTCTATGTTGTCAGTCTGTTTGTCCAGTTCGTCTTTGCCAGAGTCATGCACGTTGTTGCAGAGTGTCGTCACGCTATTGTCAATAGACTGTATGGGGTCTGACATCTGGTTGGTCATGTAGTGTTGGAACGATGTCTTCATCACGTCGTTCTCTAACGTCTTGTCGTAGGCCGTGCGCAGCATGTCGCCCTGCTGGTGCAGCCGCTCGGTCTCATCCTCCAGCTCTGTGAGCCGGCTGCGCAGGGAGTGCTGCATCTTCCTGAACTGCTTCTGCAGCAGGCCTATCTCGTCAAGGCGGTCGGTGGGAGGCAGCATCTCGCTGAAGTCACCTCCGGCAATATGCTCTGCCGACTCGGCGAGCTTTTTCATGGGCTTCAGCTGCATACGGATAATCCAGCTGCACAGCAGGAAGAACAGCAGTATGCCGACGATGGCGATGGCCACCACTTGATAGAGCAGTGTGTTGTTCTTGCCCAGTATGTCGTCCTCCGGGCATACCACACCGGCACTCCACTCTGCCACTCCTTTAGTCCATCCTTCCCATCCCACACGTTCAAGGGGTTTATAGAACACAAACCAGTCGCGGTCTCCCCTGCGGAATTCCTTCATGCCTTTCTTGCCGGCTAGCATTTCTTTGGCAGCCTCTGTCTCACTGGCATCAACATTCCGGCCCTTATGGCTGAACACCATGGGATTGGTCAGTTTCTCCTTGTCAGGATGCACAATGTACGAGCCGTTGTGGGCCAGCAGCAAGCAGTAGCCGTTTTCCGACGGTTTAGCAGCCAGCACAATCTTCGAGAGTCGGTCTATAGACACGTCAACAGCCAGCACACCCACACGTGCGCCACTTCTGTCCTTTAAGGGAAGGCAGAAGGTTATGAGCGGCTCGTTTTCTGTGTCGGTGCCCTTCAGCGGGTCTATCCACCCCGCCCAGCCTGCTTTCATGGGCTTGGCATACCACACCTGCTCGGTGTATGGCCTATTGGTGAATGTCTCGGCAGTCACCAAGGCCAACTTGTCGTCAGTGCCCGATACCCTGTGTACGTATGCCATAAACAGGTCTTTGCCCGCATAGTAGCCAGGCTTGAAGACAATGGCACAGCCCGCTATGTTGGGGTTACTCTCTACCAGTTCCCGGCTATAGGTGTGCATGCGGTCGGGATTGTCGAGATGCTCCACCACGTCAAAGTACATGTTTCCCGCCGACTGCTCTACACTCATCAGAATGTTGTCTATATTCTGCACGGTACCCTCCAGCATCTGTTCAGCACTGCGCAGCGCCTCCTGATGCAGGGCCTTGTGAGAGAACCAGGCCAACACGCCCAAAGTCACTGCCAATAACAGCAGCGCCTCGCATACTATATGTACGTTTACTCTATAGTTTTTCAGCATATCTGTTTAGTATGAAGTTGCAAATTTACAAAAAAGAAAGGAAAAAAACAAACAATAATTGCATTTTTTGCAAGCACACCCTGTTTTTTCCGTACAACATCCTAGTCTATTAATGCCTGTTTCTATCAGTCACCACACCTGCGTATAAGTTATAAGCAAGCAGTAGCAACACTCGTGCTACTGGTGCTACCAAGTGAAAATGCCTCGTGCTACCAAGTAAAAATGCCTTATGCTACCAAGTGAAAATGCATCGCGCTACCTAGTAAAACAAGTTGTTTTACTGAAAAAAGGGGCTCCCTGTCGGAAAAAGGCGTGCTCTTTTTCCGACAGGGGGTGCATTTCTTCGGAAAAAGCGTGCAGTATCATCTTCAGCAACACCAGTAGTAGCACCATGCACCGTCATAACCACCTGATAATCATGGGCCAGTAGCACCTGTAGCACCAGTTAGAGTTAAGAGTTAAGAGTTGAGGGTTAAGAGTTGAGGGTTAAGAGTTCTTGGACGAGCCAAGCGGCGAAGCCGAGCGGAGAGACTTTTCTTCAGTAGCCCCGAAGGGGCGTTCAGACCACAGGCAGGGGTGACGCTCGGCTCTGCCGCTTGCTATCGAAGGGACGCAAGAAACCCTGTTAAGAGTTAAGAGTTGAGAGACTAAAAAATTTATCAATTCATTTGTTAAAAAGGCGACGGGAATGTTAATTCCGTGTTAATGGCTTTTGTGCGCCGGTACTCTACGTTACCTTTGCTTGCCAACAAAAGACCATTGCCCTATGAAAACTATTGCAAAGAGAATCCTTCACCGCTTGTACCGTCTGCTCACACCTGGCAGCAGCCGCACACAGACCATGAACGCATTGGCCAGCCTCAACGCCACTGTGACGGCACTGAAAGAGGAGCTGGCAGCAATAAAGGCCGAACTGGCCGATGTCAGGCAGAAGATGTCTGCCCCACCCCTGCCCCTCCCCTGTTCCAAGGGAGGGGAGCACCATGCGGACCGCTCGTCGGCAGCAGAAGAGAAGCAGCCCGGCAAAGCAGGCGGCAGACTTGCCAACGA
>CAMYZK010000347.1 GCA_947303825.1 uncultured Prevotella sp.
CAGCTGCAGAAGCACCGTCGAGGCCGCTGACGAGGAACTGTGCCTTACCTTTGAAAATATTCAGCACATTCTCGTTGTATGCACGCTTAATGGGTTCCATAATGAGGTCGCCGGCCTTGACCATTCCACCGAAGAAGATAAATGCTTCGGGCGAGGAGAAGGTAGTGAAGTCGGCGCATGCCTCACCAAGCATCTTGCCGGTGAATTCGTAGATCTCCTTGGCCAGTTCGTCGCCCTTGCCCGCAGCAATGCTGACGTCGAGCGATGTGATGTCGTCAGGATTCATCTCACGTAGCAGCGATGGACGGTTGGTCTTGGCTAGCAGCTCACGTGCCGTTCGTGCTACACCAGTTGCCGAACAGTAAGCTTCCAGGCAACCTTTGCGTCCGCAACCGCACGGGCGTCCCTCTTCGCCGCGTACCATTATAACATGGCCCAGCTCACCGGCAAAGCCGTCGCAACCGTATAGTACCTGTCCGTTAACTACGATGCCTGAGCCGACGCCTGTTCCAAGTGTGATAACGATGAAGTTTTTCATACCACGGGCCACACCGTATACCATCTCGCCGATAGCGGCAGCGTTGGCATCGTTGGTAAGCCCCACGGGAATGCCGCCCAGCTTGTCGCTGAACAACTTGGCCAGAGGCACCTTCGTGTTGTGTGCCCAAGACAGATTAGGAGCAAACTCAATAGTGCCTGTATAATAGTTTCCGTTGGGGGCACCGATGCCCATTGCCTTGATCTTCTCAATGCCGCCCACCTGTTCTATAATAGGCTGGAGCGCATTGACACAAGCATCTACGTAAGCCTCTGCGCTGTCGTAGCCGCCGGTCTTTATGGCTGTTGTGGCCTTGATTTCGCCGCGTGAGTCAACTATGCCGAAAACTGAGTTCGTTCCTCCCAAGTCAAGCCCAATGACGTAGGGCTTCATTCCGTTCTGTTCGTTCATAATGGTTTCTGTCTTTAGTTGGTTTATTGCTTTCTGCAAAGATAAGGAAAAGTTTGGAGTTAGCGGTTAAGAGAAAGAGGATAAATACGGTGGCTTAACTTTTTTTCACGATATATGCAAAAAAAACTGTATATCCTAACTCCAAACTCCTATCTTTTTTGTACCTTTGCAGTCATGTTTGATGTAGTACCCAACATACTTGACTTTGTATTCAAGGGAATGCTGATAGGCATGATCGCCTCTGCTCCTATGGGGCCGGTGGGCATTCTTTGTGTACAGCGTACTTTGAACAAGGGGCGTTGGTATGGTTTTGTCACTGGGGTAGGAGCAGCGGCTAGCGACATGCTGTATGCAGGTATAACAGGCATCGGCATGAGCTTTATCACAGACTTCGTCAATGACCCCACATATCGTTTCTATCTTCAGGTTATAGGCAGTGTGGTTCTGTTGGTCTTTGGGTTCTTTACCTACCGCAACGACCCTCTTCGCAAGATGCGAAAATCTGGTAAGCAGAAAGGCACCCTTTGGTATAATGCATGGACGGCTTTCCTGGTTACCCTGTCCAATCCACTTATCATTATTCTCTTCGGTGCTCTCTATGCACAGTTCGCTTTTGCGCCAAGCCATCCGTTTGACATGGCTGTAGGCTTCCTGAGTATTGCTGGAGGTGCACTGTTGTGGTGGTATGGCCTGACATGGCTTGTCGACAAGATCCGCGCAAAGTTCGACACTAACGGAATACGGATTATCAATCAGATTATCGGTGCAATAGTAATACTGGTGAGTGTCATTATCCTGCTAGGTACTGTTACAAACCTCTTCCGCATATTCTAACTGAAGAGTTCTTCATATGGCCTTGAGGCCCACGAACTAACGGAAAGAGAGTGCCACCGAAGGGTTTTCCAATGCTTGAAATTATCCTTCGGTGGCGTTCTTGTTTATACGCTGATTTTTTTCTGTACTTCCTATTTCAGGATGTTGTAGAGCAGAGAGGTGAGAGAGATGAGGATGCTCGTTGCTGAGAACCACAGGGTTGTCATGCTACCCACGCTGGAGTTCTGCGCCTTCACCTTGTTTGGCGTTACGTTGATAACGTCGTTCTGCTGCATGTAGTAGTAAGGCGAGTTGACCAGATTGGCATCGGTGAGGTCAAGGATGTGTATGGACTTCTGTCCATGAGCGTCCTCACGGATGAGCTGCACGTTCTTACGCTGTCCGTAGATGGTAAGGTCGCCAGCCTGTGCCAAAGCCTCGAGCACGGTAATCTTCTCACGGCTCACAGTGAATGTGCCGGGACGGGCAACTTCGCCAATGACTGAAATCTGGTAGCCTACCATGCGCACTGTGACGATGGGCTTCTCGTTCTCATTGATATAAGGCTGAATCTTGCCCTTTATCAGATTCTCGGCCTCTGACTTTGTCAGTCCGCCAACCTTGATTTCACCAATGATTGGGAAGGTTATCATTCCCTGATTGTCTACCAGGTAAGTCTGGAGTATGGCCTGAGAGTATGAGGTGCGTTGTCCAGCGGTGTATGGTGTGGGCACCGTCATGTTGAATGGTGTCGCAGCCTCGTCGTTGATAGTGCTTACAGTAATAGAAAGCTGGTCTTTAGGCATTATCTTTGCGTCATAGAGATATGACGAGTTCGACAAGTCTACTGTCTCAGCATTCTGAAAATAAGGTACGTCCTTGGTGCTGCCACAGCTTGCCAGCATGAGGGTCATGGCGGCAGCCATCAACAATTTGTTTGCTTTCATTTGTGTGTCGTTTTCTGTCGTTTTTCTTAATTGTGGGTGCAAAAGTAGTGAAAATTTTTGAAACAGGCAAGAAATCGTTGTAAAAAAACAAGTAATTATAGTTCTGACTCCTTCATGCGTTCGGCGTTTTCTGCAACGGTAAGCGCATCAATCATTGCCTGTATGTCGCCTCCTAGGAATCCCTGCAGGTCGTGAGTGGTATAGCCTATGCGGTGGTCGGTGACTCTCCCCTGTGGAAAATTGTATGTGCGAATCTTTGCCGAGCGGTCGCCTGTAGAGACCAGTGTCTTGCG
>CAMYZK010000348.1 GCA_947303825.1 uncultured Prevotella sp.
GCACCGTAAGTGATGGTGGCTAGGAACGCCACCGTCCACTGGCTGCTGTTGCGGCCGCAGAGGGCAATCTTGTCACCCTTGACAACACCCGAGTTCTCGAACAGGATGTGAACCTTCTCTATCTTTCTGGCCACATCGTGATATTGTAGCGTCTGCCCTTTGTAGTCGGTCAGCGCATCCATATCCCAGTGGTCTATGATGCTCTTTTCTATAAGCTCGTTGTAGCTTGGTATATTCTTCATAATCATTGATAAAGGTAACGTTTTATGCTTTTCTTTGGCGTCTTCAAGAATTCCTCATCTCGTAGTTCAATGCCCGACAGACGGCAGTAGCCCGGTAGCCTGGTATTCAGTTCCTTGCGGTTTTGCTCCATGATGCCTTGCAGCTCTTCCCTGGTGACGTTCATCATCTCATCTTGGTCAGGATATACTAGTGCAGTGAGCTTCTCTCCTCTCTGCACCACAATGCACTCGCTCACCATAGGCATTGAGCTGAGCTCGTCTTCTATCTCCTCTGGATATACGTTCTGTCCGTTGGCACCCAGCAGCATGTTCTTTATGCGGCCTCTTATATAGATATTGCCCTCTGAGTCCATCGTTGCCAGGTCGCCAGTATGATACCATCCGTCTTCGTCAATAGCCTGCTTGGTAGCCTCGTCGTTCTTGTAGTACCCCAACATGACGTTTGTGCCACGGGCCAGTATCTCGCCAGCCTCATTCTCCGGGTCTGCACTCTGTATGCGCACCTCCATGTTGTCTATTGGCCTGCCGCAGGATGTTGGGGCAAACGAATGCCAGTCGCTGTAGCTTATGAGCGGAGCACACTCGGTAGTGCCATATCCCACTGTTATGGGGAAGCCTATAGACAGCAGGAACTGCTCTACCTCTGTCGACAGCGGGGCTCCACCAACTATTATCTCGTAGGCCTCACCTCCGAAGGCTGCCATCACCTGCTCCAGCACTTTCTCCCTAACCTTGCGCGATACTACAGGCATGGCCATAAGCAGTTTCATGCGAGGAGTCTGCATGATAGGGAAGACACGCTTTCTTACAATCTTCTCAATAATGAGTGGCACAGCAATAATGAGGCGGGGCTGGATGTCGGTAAAAGCCTTGGCAATAAGCGAAGGCGAGGGCAAACGGTTGAGGAAGAACAAGTGGCAGCCGTTGCAGAAACCGAAAAGGAATTCTATTGACAAGCCGTACATGTGGGCCATGGGCAGTATGTCGAGCATGGCCGAGCCAGCCTTTACCTCACTTCCAAGACGCTTCAGACAGAAGCTGATGTTGCCCCAGATGGCTCTATATGGCAGCATTACTCCCTTGGAGAAGCCTGTGGTACCACTGGTATAGTTTATGAGTGCCAGCTCGTCGGGTTGGTCGTTGTGATACTTCACGTCGTCCTGAGTGAACTCTCTTGGATACTTCGAGCCGAACATCATATTGAGATGCTCACGAGCGTATGTCAGCTGCTCAGACCTTGATAGCATCAGCGAGAAGTCAGGAAGGTTCAATATGCCTTCCAGCATTGGCATCTCGCTGGGAGTAATCTCCTTGGCAACATAATCGCCAACCAGCAACAGGCGTGCACCTGAGTGGTTGACGATATTGTGTATCTGTTCGGCGTTGAATTCGTGAAGAATGGGTACTGCTACTGCACCATAGGTAAGAGTAGCCAGAAAGGTGACTGCCCAGTGGGCTGAATTGCGCCCGCAAATGGCTATCTTGTCTCCTTTTACTATTCCGGCATTCTCGAAAGCTATGTGCAGCTTTTCTATTTTTCTTGCCACATCGTGAAACTGAAGAGTCTGCCCCTGATAATCTGTAAGAGCATTATTATTCCAGTTCTTGATGATGGCCTGACGTATTATCTCATTGAAGCTTGAGCTTGTGTTCATTGCACAATCTGGAAATTTTTGTGCAAAGTTACAGTCTTTCCTGCACATTTCCAAATTTTTTGTGCAGATTTTTTCGTCAATGGTGCATATTCATACTTTTTTTACTATTTCTTCCCACTTTCTGCCCTCCACAACGCTCACCGTTTACCGTTCATTCACCGTTCATCGTTCATTGTTCAACGTTCAATCTATGACTCCCACAATGTCGGTCACCGACTCCACGCCATGGGCATCAAGCCACTCATTTATGCCGTTGCGCAGTACCGATAGATACCGCATTTGCGCCTGCCATCATAAACTCAATGGCATCTTTGGCTGTCATAATGCCGCCTAGCCCCACAACAGGCAGCTTTATGGCCTTGGCCACCTGCAGCACCATGCGCAGTGCTACGGGTTTTACGCAAGGGCCGCTCAACCCGCCTGTTCCTATGCTCAGCACCCTCCGGCGGCGCTCAATATCTACCGCCGTGCCCATCAGCGTGTTTATCAGCGACACGGCATCGGCTCCGGCAGCCTCCACCGCACGTGCTATCTCGGCTATGTCGGTGACATTGGGAGAGAGTTTCACTATAAGCGTCTTATGGTAACGCTCACGCACGGCCCTCACCACACTCTCTGCTCCACGGCAAGTCACACCGAAGGCCATCCCGCCGTCTTTCACATTGGGGCAGGAGATGTTGAGCTCAATGGCCGGCACATGCTCCAGCTTTTCTACACGGGCGGCACACTCGGCATAGTCTTCAGGCGACGAGCCGCTCACGTTTACTATCCATGCCGTGTCGATGCCTGCGAGCTGTGGATAGATATGCTCGCAGAAGTAGTCCACCCCCTTGTTCTGCAACCCCACACAATTGAGCATCCCCATGGCAGTCTCTGCCATACGGGGATAGTCATTCCCCTCACGGGGTTTAAGTGTGGTGCCCTTTACAATGATGCCTCCTATCTGGTCGAGGGGCACGAAATCTTGGAACTCCAGGCCATAGCCAAAGGTTCCCGAGGCGGTCATAACAGGATTCTTTAGCTGAAGCCCACCAATGTTTACGTCTAACTTTGCCATAGTAGTCTAGTGATGTTAAAGACAGGTCCTTCCTTGCAAACACATAC
>CAMYZK010000349.1 GCA_947303825.1 uncultured Prevotella sp.
GTCGCCGATAAACTCCTCTCCAATAATGAAAGCCTGGGCCAGTCCGTCGGGCGAAGGCTGCTCGGCATACTCGAAATGCACACCAAACTGAGAGCCGTCGCCCAGCAAGCGGCGGAAAGCATGAAGGTCGTATGGCGTAGAAATGACAAGTATATCGCGTATACCTGCCAGCATAAGGGCCGAGATGGGATAATAAATCATCGGCTTGTCGAAAATAGGTATCAGCTGCTTGCTGATGCCCTTAGTTATCGGGTAGAGACGTGTACCGCTCCCACCTGCCAAAACTATTCCTTTCATGTACAATTACGTAATGCGCGTGCAAAGGTACTAAAAAGTTGGGAGTAAAAAATTGGTTTGCTAGATATATGTGCCTTTGTTTAACTTTTTTTTGCAGGTGCATCGGCTATTACCTGTTTTTTTCATACTTATTTAGTGCCTTAGAGCGATGGGGAAAGTACTTTTCGCTCTTAGAAATCGGAAGAAAAAGAAAAAATCGTCTTTTTTCTTTGTTCTTCGCTCGCTTATTCGTACCTTTGGCTAACGCCGAAAGTACTTTCGCTCGGAAGAAAAAGAAAAAATCGTCTTTTTTCTTTGTTCTTCGCTCGCTTATTCGTACCTTTGCAACCGATTTACAAAACTTATTATGGGACTACTTGGAAAAATATTAGGCCGTAAGTCGGCTGACAACGAAACGAAGATAGGAGGCATGGAAGACTTTATGATGCTGATACGCGTCTACTTCCAGGCAGAGATAGCATCGCTGCTGCACATCACCAACCTGGCAGCACTGCCCGACCTCAGAGTGTTCAAGACATCGCTTAAGGTGCCCACCCAGCAGGGAAGGCTAGGGGTGGGCGAGAAGGCCAAGTGTAAGAAGATGCTCAAGGAGATGTACCAGATGGACGACCAGTTCTTCAAGGAGATTGACCAGAGCATAGGCCGCCGCTGCCGTAAGCTACAGGACGTGCAGGTCTACCTGATGCAGTTTCAGAACTATGTGCAAGACCTGATGATGCTCACCGGCAACCTGATGAAGTTCAAGCTACGCATGCCCAGCTTCTTCAAGAAGGCCCTCTACGGAATGACCGAGAAGACCATCCACGACATCTTCAACAAGAACGACTACAAGGATGCCGGAGTAATAAAGACAGTGGTCGAGGTTCGCGAATACAACAAGAAACTCAACTTCTCGGAGAAGTGGAGCACCGACTTCGTCTATCGGGTAGTAATGCTGGCCAAGAAAGAGAAGAAGCCAAAAGACATAAGCAACGGGAAAAAGTGAAAAATGCAGACAAAACGTTAAATAAACTGAATTATCGTTTGCTTTTTCCACTTCATTTTCCAATTTTCATATCTTTTGACTACCTTTGTAGGATAAAACCTTGGCCATGACCCAGAACGAGAAAGAAATCACTGCGTTCCAGACACGCGTAAGACAGATGATTCTCCGTTTTCAAGAACTGAAACAGGAGAACAAAGAGCTTTACGCCATGATTGAAGAGAACGAGCAGCAGATAGAACAGCTTAAGGCCGAGCTTTCTCAGAAGGACCGTGACTACCAATCGCTGAAAATGGCACGAATGCTAGAAATCTCCGACGGTGACCTTGAGGGCGCCAAGGAGCGCATAGCATCGCTTATAAGAAGCGTAAACAAGTGCATTAACATGCTTAGCGACGAGAAGTAAAATGGCACTGAGGGCAAACCGCCCGACGGCAGGAAAGACAAATCGATGGCAGAAGAAAGTAGAGAGAAACTAAATATACGGTTGCACGTCTACGATGAAGACATTGCAATGGTGCTGCACAACCGAGAGGATGAGCAGTACTATCGTGCTGCAGCCAAACTCATTACAGAGCGATACGGTGCATACGCCCAAGTGTACAAAGGGCGCAAGAACGACCACACCATCGCGCTGATGACTCTCATTGAGATTGCTCTCAGGTATGAGAAAGAGCTTGGCAAAAACGACACCGCTCCGTATGACAATATTCTCAGACGGCTTACTTCTGAAATCGAAGATGCACTGAAGTGACATGCCTCCAGAGTACGGGCATGACAATGTGCAGGTAAGACATGAAGAGCTGACAGAGAATATTAACAATATATATATTTATGAGTCCTGTACTAACAATTGCTATTGCCGCTGTGACGCTCATTGTGGGCGTGGCATGCGGATACTTCCTGTTCCTCAAGGTCATCAAGGGGAAGTATAATGAAATGATTGACTCGGCGCAGAAAGAAGCCGAAGTAATAAAAGAGAAGAAACTCCTTGAAGTAAAGGAAAAATTCCTCAACAAGAAGAGCGAACTGGAGAAAGAGGTGCAGCAGCGCAACCAGCACATCCAGCAGAGTGAGAACAAGCTGAAGCAGCGCGAGATGCAGCTTAACCAGCGACAGGAAGACCTGGGGCGCCGCAAGAACGAGCTGGACAACCAGCAGCAGCGCATAGACAACGAGAAGAAAGCACTGGCCCTGAAGCAAGAAGAGCTGGGCAAGATGCAGCAGAAAGAGCGCGAGAAGCTGGAGGAGCTGTCCGGACTTAGCGCAGAGGAAGCCCGCAACCGCCTGGTAGAGAGCATGAAAGACGAGGCAAAGACCGCCGCTGCCAGCTACATCAACGAGATTATGGACGAGGCAAAGCTTAACGCCAACGCCCAGGCCAAGAAGATTGTGATACAGACCATCCAGCGTGTGGCCACCGAGACGGCAGTAGAGAACAGCGTCTCCGTCTTCCATATTGAAAACGATGACATGAAGGGCCGCGTCATTGGCCGTGAAGGGCGCAACATACGCGCACTGGAGGCTGCCTGTGGCGTGGAGATTGTGGTCGACGACACACCGGAGGCCATCGTCATCAGCGGCTTCGACCCTGTTCGCCGTGAAACCTGCCGACTGGCCCTGCACCAACTGGTGGCCGACGGGCGCATCCACCCGGCACGCATAGAGGAGGTGGTGACAAAGGTGAAGAAGCAGCTCGACAACGAGATCATCGAGACTG
>CAMYZK010000350.1 GCA_947303825.1 uncultured Prevotella sp.
TGATACCGGCAGTGCTCAACGGAAAGTTCTCTCTGCTTATGATGCTGGCCTATATGATGATGACCAGTGGCTTGGGCTTCTTCCTTATGTTCCAGCTGGCGGTGTACAACAAGCAGACGCTGCCTCTCAACACCCAGATAAACGGCAAGAACGGAGTGGAGAGCGGCCTGCAGCTGCTCATAGAGCTGGCAGCCATGCTTTTACCACTGGCTCTAGCCGGCCTCCTCATGCTGGTACTCAGTCCCGACGCAGCATATATCGTTATGATAGCCATTGGATTGGTGCTCACGCTGTGTCATCCGCTGTGGCTGCGCAACATCTACTGCCGCATGATGAAGCGCAAGTATGTCAACATGGAGGGCTTCCATGTATCCCGCTGAGGGTAAAGAGAAATGATGACAACTTTTAACAACTACAATTTACTGGAACAATGAAAAAAATGGGATTATTACTTTCTGTCATGCTTATTGCTGCATCGGCAGCAATGGCCGATGGTAAGCAGCGGCTCACCGTGAATGGCGAGATGGTAGAGCAGAAGGTGAGCAGCATTACCTTCGATGGCAGCAACGCCGTGCTACATCTGGCAGACGGAAGCGTGATGACGGCCGACATGGAAGCCGTCATGCTGAAACTTGACTACTCGACAGAAACATCTGTCTATGAACTGAAGAAGGCGGTGAAAGATGTCCTTCACCTTGACGGACTAGAGGAAGGAAGTGTGGTCACTGTGTATGACGCGCAGGGAAAACAGGTGATGCAGGTCACGGCAAGAGAGGCAAAGGCCATGCTTTCGGCAAAGCAGATGAAAAGCGGTGTCTACATGCTGAAGGCGGGTGACAGGGTTGTGAAGTTTGTTAAGCGCTAATTCCTGGGATAGCTATGAAAAAGATAATATTCTGCATCATCGTATTGCTGGGTGTCACAACCGCCAATGCCCAGCAGACATGGGACTTCTCGCAGACATCGGAGGCTGATGAGGCAGCACTGGAGGCAGCCACCAGTGAGTGGAAATATACAGAGGAGAGCAACCGCTATGAGAACCTGAAGGAGGTGAACGGTGCTGTTACCGCTGGTGGCACCGAGCTACAGCTAACCAAAGGGCTGAAGGTGAGCGGTGCCGCTGCAGGAAAACTGAGGATAGACGTCAACAATCGTATACAGTTTGCCGGAAAGAAAATCACGCTTACTACTCCTTCTCTGAAAAAGGGGCAGAACGTGACCATAACATTCGTCTCTACCGGCAACACTGCCGCTACATTTGATAATGTTACCAACCTTTCGAACACCAGCGGCTTTACTGCTGCCGACAAGAACACCACCCAGACGGGCAAGGGCACGGTGACAGAAGACGGCACGGTGTCGTTTATGAGCACGTCGGGCTCGCTGAACATTCTCTCGCTGACTGTAGAGGAGGGAAGCCTGCCGGGAGACGATACTGAGCATGACGTTACTGACAATGCCGTGCCCCGCAATGCTTACATGAACCAGGCTGTACTCACCCTGGTTAACGGCGAGGTGAGGTATTACAACACAGACGACATCAGCTCGATAGACTTCGACGACAAGACAGGCACGGTTGTACTGGCTATGACCGGCAAGGGGCAGGATGTATATAACAGAACGGTGCAAACACTCACCTTTGCCAAGAAGACGGACATTGGCCAGGATCCCGAGATAGACAATCAGGGCGTAGAGATAACCGAGGCAAGGGGCTGGCTGGAGTGTGCATGCGTGAAGTTCAATCTGATGGATGGGGCCAAGAGCTACAACGTGTATGTGAAGGGAGGACAGTATGCCGATTTTACGCAGATTGACGCCCAGCTGGTGCGTAGCTACGGCAGCTATGGCAGGGCCGACATGACGGGCCTTGTGGCCGGTAGCTATGCCATGAAGGTGGTGCCTGTCGATGCAGAAGGCAAGGAGCTGGCGGCAAAGGCAAGCACGGCAAGTGGCCTGCTGGTTAAGAACTTCGACCGCACCGGATATGCCCACTTCAACTACAACAGCGGCGTGGGAGCATACAACAACGACGGCTCGCTGAAAACCGGTGCCAAGGTGCTGTATGTCACTAGCCAGAGCGCGAAGACCATAAAGACCAACGTCGTTACCAGCACCAAGGGAGATGTGACGGAGTGCATCGGCATACAGAACATCATCGCTGCATACGAGAAGGGATGTGACACCACACCCATCGTGTTCCGCTTCATAGGAAAGGTGTCGAAAGAAGACCTCGACGCGCTGGGCAGCTCGGAAGAAGGCCTTCAGGTGAAGGGAAGAAGGGCTGACTCTGAGCAGAACATGACGTTTGAGGGTATAGGCGACGATGCCACCCTCTATGGCTTCGGCTTCCTGGTGCGCAACGCTAAGAGTGTAGAGTTTCGCAACCTGGCCATCATGCGCTGCATGGACGATGGGCTGTCGCTTGATACCGACAACTCAAACATCTGGATTCACCATATCGATGTGTTCTACGGCAAACATGGCAGTGGCGATCATGACAAGGGCGACGGCTCGATAGATGTAAAGTCTGACTCGAAATATGTTACTGTAAGCTACTGCCATTACTGGGACACGGGCAAGACAAATATGTTTGGCATGAAAAGTGAGAGTGGCCCCAACTACATCAGCTACCACCACAACTGGTTCGACCATAGCGACTCGCGTCATCCGAGGGTGCGCACCATGACTGTACACGTGTGGAACAACTACTTTGACAACGTTGCCAAATATGGCGTTGGAGCTACCACTGGCAGCAGCGTGTTTGTGGAGAACAACTACTTCCTGAAGACGAAGAAGCCTATTCTCTCGTCGCTGCAGGGCACCGACGGCCTGGGCAGTGGCACCTTCTCAGGAGAGGATGGCGGCATGATAAAGGCATACGGCAATTTCTTCGACCGTAATTGTAAGAACTTCAGCTACTACACCCAGCAGGCTCCCTC
>CAMYZK010000351.1 GCA_947303825.1 uncultured Prevotella sp.
TCTGCAAAGATAATCATTTTTTTGCACCCGACACAACATAAACATGTTTTTCAACAAATGACCCGTCTTTTTTTTTTCTCAATTATTATTTGCAAAGGTAGCATTTTTCTCTCACTTTTTCGTAATTTTGCACTCACAACAAGATATGCCGAGGGAGATATGAAGAAACTACTATCATTTTGCATTTTACTGCTTATAGTTGCTGCTTCGCAAGCAGGCGGCTATGCAAGCTATTATTCGAGCTTACCCGTGGAACTGAAACGAGCAACGCCGCCCCATATACCTGAACGGCAGTTGAAGCTTACAGAATTTGGTGCCATCGGTGATGGCGCGACACTTTGTACTGAGGCCTTTGCTCAAGCTATCGGTCGGTTGGCCGACCAAGGCGGAGGCCGTCTCATTGTGCCAGAGGGCATTTGGCTGACGGGCCCCATTGAGTTGAAGAGCAATATCGAGCTCCATTTGGAGCGCAACGCAGTCATCTACTTGTCGCCAGACAAGAGGCTGTTTATGAATAAGCTTGACAATCGTGGCCGGTGTCAGTCAGGCATTACTGCCGAACATTGCCAGAACATCGCCATAACAGGCGAGGGGGTTATCGATGGTAACGGAGCCGACTGGCATTACGCCAAGCGAAACAAGATGAGCGACGTGGAGTGGAAAGAGTTGCTAGACAGAGGCGGATATGTGACAGACGATGGGCAGTTGTGGTATGCATGGAAGTCTGCTTCCGGTTTCCCGGATGTAGCCGAAACACCGCAAAAACAGGAAAAGATGCGTAATGACCTCATCAGGCTTGTCGACTGTCGGAATATCTTGCTGAAAGGTATCACCGTTCAGAATTCACCCAGATTCCATGTTCATCCTTTCTTTTGCGAGGACCTGATTATTGACGGCATCACCGTCACTTGTCCTTGGAATGTGCAGAATGGCGACGGCATTGACCTTTCTGACTGTCATCGTGTGCTGATAGTCAACACCTACGTCGATGTGGGCGATGATGGATTGTGCCTGAAAAGCGACCAACCCAAAGACGGACTGATTAGCGGTGTCGAGGATGTGCTGATACAGAATTGCAGGGTTAACCATGCTCATGGAGGCTTCGTTCTGGGCAGTAATATAGCTTCTGGCATGCGACGTATCGTATGCCGCCATAACACTTTCACGCATACGGATACGGGGCTGCGCTTTAAGAGCGGCATCGGACGTGGCGGTAAGACGGAACAGCTGTATATCAGTGATATAGTGATGACCGATATAGTACACGAGGCTGTCGTCTTTCATTGCGACTATGCCGATATGGCTCCTGGAGATACGAAGGACAATTTCCTTGATCCGGATTTCGTAGGACGCTTCTCAGAGGAAGAACGTGCCTGGATGCCTGATTTTCAGGATATTCACATCTGCCGTGTTGTATGCCGTGGAGCAAGGACTGCTATCAAAGCCTCTGGACTCCTAGGGCAGAACTGCGTCCACGACATTGACTTGACAGACTGTCTCTTCATCTACAACAAGGAGGCAACCAACATTCATGAACCGACAGCAAAGCTCACATTTACCAACGTCGGGTTCAAAGAGAACAAGGCCAAGTGAGTGGCTACTTGAACGATAAGCTGATACGCGCTGTCTTCAGGCCTTTGCCTTGGCTTTGCCGAGTTCCGTTACGACTCGGCCATCTTCGAGCGAGCTCGGATGGCTCTCGTTGCTCCGTCCCTTGAACCATTATCGTTGCCTTGCCCTTCTTGCCTGTGCTTCTGACAACGAGCAGGGCACGACCCTTCCAAGCCTTGTGAGTGCTGTCGGTGTAGCGGTCGCAGTCTTTGATGTCGGCATTGCCAAAGCCGATAAGCGTGGCAGAACCGCTGACGCTGGCTGTCAACTCGTTGTTGGCGGTGAGGTTCACGGTGCCGTCAGCGTCTGTCAGTTCGACAGTGATGAAAGCGAGATCCTGACCGTCGGCCTGAAGACCCACCCCCTTCCCCTCCCTGTTATGGAGGGGAGTAGATACTGAGAGGCGGATGGCTGTAGCTTCGCCAGCGGTCTGCAGAGAGGCAGACCCTCTCCCTTGCCCCTCCCTTGTAGGGCGGGGAGTAGATACTTCCGCTCTCAGTGTGCCTGGCTGATAGGGCGGCGTGAATACAGCCTTGCATTCAGAGGTTTCTTTCTCGCCAATGAGCTGGTCGTTCAGATAGAGACGCACTTTAGGTTCGCGGCTATATACTTCTACTTCGATGGGTTTACCCTCGTGTCCGGGCCATGTCCAACTCTCGTAGGTGGGCCATACGCTCCACATCGTGGCCTTTATCTTTCCGTAATAGCCATCAGGTTCCTTCACCGCCATGTATATGCTCCCCTCGCCTTTCGGAGAGGGGTTCTTGCCCTGCAAGCGTCCTTCGGCCGAGCGGGGGGTGAGGCTTTTCCATAGCATTTCACGATAGTGGCTGATGGGCTTGCGCTGACCTGTGAGGTCGATGTCGCCACAGTAGGCTGCATGATTGGGGGAACATCGGACCCTCCCATGGTTCTTTGGCAGGCTCGCCTTCATAGTACCAGCGTCCGATACCCGATTCTCCCAGATAGTCGATGGCTGTCCACACGAAGTCACCAATGACCCAAGGCTCGTCCTGCACTTTGCGGTAGTTGCGCCAAGTGTCACGCGAATAGCTCTCCGTCTGCACCATCACGCGGTTGGGCACACGCTCGTGGTCACTCTGCGATTTATGAATCATGTAGTTGTAGCCCACAATGTCGTGCTCAGCTGCCTGCGGGTCGTAGATGTCCCACTCGGGGTCCCATGCGCAGAGCGCAGAGGTGACGGGGCGTTTCTTCGGGTCGAGCTGTCGGCAGGCGCATCCTTGTCGAAGTCGCCCTCAATGCTCCAGTCGTGTGGCAGGTTGACCGTCCGCCACGTTGTGCTGTCTTGGGAGAATT
>CAMYZK010000352.1 GCA_947303825.1 uncultured Prevotella sp.
CAACGCCAGTCTCCAGTGTGGCGGGCTTCAGGGTGTTGGTGGCGGTGTCGCCCTTCACTCCCGGTTCTGAGTGTGTGACGCGTAGTATGGTCTTCACAGGCATTTCGGCATAGAGAATGGTGCCGTCGGTAGTGTCGCTCACCACTTCCACGATGTCGCTCTCTTTCATGTACTCGTGGCCAATAACCAGCTCGTTGTCAATAGGAATCTGCTCGAAAGTCTCCTGGTTCATGAAGATGCGTCCAGACTGGTCTTCGTACAGATACTGATAGGGGCGACGCTCGATGATGACGTCTTCCAGCTTCTCGCCGATGTTGAAGCGACGCTCCAGCACGCGTCCGTCGCTCACGTTCTTCAGCTTAATTATCATGATGGTGTTTCCCTTGCCTGGCTTGCGATGCTGGAAGTCGATGCAAACCCAGATGCTGCCGTCCATGCGGATGGCTGTTCCTTTCTTAATGTCTTGTGAGTTAATCATAATTTTTTTGTCTTATTATTGTCTAATTCGGGTGCAAAGGTACGAAATATTTCTTAATTCATTGGTCTCAATTCATAATTTTTTGCGAAAAACTTGCATAATTGAAAAGAATTGTGTAATTTTGCACCCCAATTCGGAAAGATTAGTACTAATAAATAACAAAATCATTGCAATGAAAAGAACATTTCAACCGCACAACCGCCGCCGTGTGAACAAGCATGGCTTCCGTGAGCGCATGTCTACGAAGAACGGTCGTCGCGTGCTGGCTTCTCGCCGTGCCAAGGGCCGCAAGAAGCTCACCGTGTCTGATGAGCACCATGGCAAGTAAGCCGATGGGTGTGCAGAAAAGATGAACAGACGGGATTGCATGGCGATTCCGTTTTTTTTCGTCTTTTTTATTTTGTGTTTTGAAAGAAAATGATTATATTTGCAGCCGTAATGTTGCGACGGCCTAAATATATCAAGAAAACCTTGTCGGTAAGCCTTAGCCTGAAGGTTGTCTCTGCCATGGCGATACTGTTGGTGGCATCGCTGACTGTGATGCTCCATTATTCCAGAAGGGAGATAAAGGAGGAGGCACTGGAAAAGGCTTCGCAGACGCTAGAAGGAATGGTTCAAGGCGTTGACAACATTCTGCTGAGCGTGGAGCAGGCCACTGGAAACATCTATTTTAGCATGCTTCCATATATTGACCAGCCTGACAAGATGGCATCTTACTGTCGTGAACTGCTGGAGGCCAATCCCCTGATCTATGGTTGTGCCATTGCCTTCAAGCCTTACTTCTACAAAGACCGGGAACTTTTCATGGCTTACGTTTACCGTGCAGGCCAGCGTGGTACAGGTGAGGCCGATTCCACCTTCGTAGAGACAGATACATTCGGCAACATTCCGTACACGGAGCAGGTGTGGTATACCAATCCCATGACGACAGCCATACCCTCTTGGCTAAATCCTACCGAAGACATGGATGCTGAAGGCATAGAGCATCTCGTTACTTTCTGCCTGCCTATTCCTGGAAAAGACGGCAAGCCAGTGGGAGTGATGGGCGTTGATGTGGCACTGAGCCCCTTGACACGCATTGTTCTTGCAAACAAGCCATCGCCAAACTCCTACTGTACGTTGCTTGACAGAGAAGGCTCGTTTATCGTTCATCCTGACATCGACAAGCTGTACAACCAGACTGTTTTCACCCAGACGCAGCGTGGCGCCGATCCAACGGTGAAGACAGCTGCCCAGGCTATGGTGAAGGGAGAGACGGGCTACAAGCCATTCCGTATGAACGGTACCGACTACTATGTCTTTTATAAACCTTTCAAACGTGATGTTATTCCCGGACGAGTAATGAAAGAAACGGGATGGAGTGCCGGAATCATCTATCCCAAAGATGACATCTTCGGCGACTACGACAGCCTTCTTTACTATGTCTATGCCATTGCTGTAGCAAGCATACTCCTTCTCTTCGTGTTGAGCCATATCATCATTCACCGTCAGCTGAAGCCACTGCAGATGTTGTCGGATTCGGCTCGGCGCATTGCCAAGGGAAACTATGGTACCTCCATTCCAGACAGTCACCAGAAAGACGAGATAGGACGGCTTCAGGACAACTTCCAGCAGATGCAGAAGTCGCTGGCCTCGCACATGGGTGAGCTTGAACAGCTGTCGGCAACAATTCAGGCGAGAGGCGACGAGCTTCGTATTGCGTACAGCCAAGCCCAGAAGGCCGACCGTATGAAGACATCTTTCCTGCACAACATGACAAACCAGATGGTTGGGCCTTCCAATGCCATCTACGACGATGTCAATGCGTTGTGTAATGTTGACATCAAGGCAGACTTGCAAGAGACGGGCAGGCTGGCCAATGACATCCAGGCCAACGGGAAGGCAATAACCGAGCTGCTTAACAACCTCATAAGAATGTCGGATGAGGAAAAAGGAAAGGAGGCCAGCCATGATTAGCATTCGCAAGTCGCTCTCTTCTAAGCTTAGCTTGGGAATAGTGCTCCTGGCTGTGCCCATCTTTGTGATATCGCTAGGCTTGCTGTTCCTTCAGTCGCGTTACATTGTGCGCAAAGAAGCCCTAGGCCGGGCCAAAAGCGTGCTTAATACCACTACACAGCGACTCAACCGTCATGTCAATGCTGTGGAGACGGCCACTAACGCTAACAGCTGGCTGGCATTGAAAAACCTGCATCCTGACTCCCTTCTGGAGATAAGCCATCGTCTGGTGACCCGTAACTCTCATGTGGACGGGTGTTCCATTAGTTTAGAGCCATATATCTTTCCGCAGTATGGCAGGCATTTCTCTGTCTATACCGTAAGGGGAGAAGACTCAATAACTGCTGTGGTGGAGGATGAATACGAGTATTTTCAGAAAGTGTGGTACAAGACACCGCGCGACAAGGGGGAGGCGTGCTGGGTGGTGTACTACGACGAGAGCG
>CAMYZK010000353.1 GCA_947303825.1 uncultured Prevotella sp.
AGGAGCGCAAGGCAGGGCGCATAAGGCATCTGGGATGGTCGTACCACGGCGACGTGAGTGTCTTCGACTGGCTGCTCGACCATCAGGATCAGTACCATTGGGACTTCTGCCAGATACAGATGAACTTCCTGGACTGGCGCCACGCCTCCATGAGGAAAGGACGTCGTGGCGGCGATGCCGATGCCGAATACCTGTACGACAAATGCGTGAAGACCGGCGTACAGTGTGTCATCATGGAACCTCTGCGCGGCGGTGCCTTTGGAAAGATGGCTCCTGAGCTCACCGACCGTCTCAAGGCAGTACATCCTGATGACAGCACAGCACGATGGGCTTTCAGATGGGTGGGGTCGTTCCCCAATATCCTCACCACCCTGAGCGGCATGAACAACATGGAGCATCTGGAGGAAAACGTGAAGACCTTCTCACCCCTGGACCCGTGTACCGACAAGGAGAACAAGCTCTTGGCAGAGATTGCCGACGAGATGTCGGGATTTCCCACCATACCCTGTACCACCTGTGCCTACTGCATGCCTTGCCCATACGGTGTAGACATCCCGGCTAACTTTGCTTATTACAACGAGGCTGTCAATGAGCACATACTGCCATTGCCGGCTCAGGATGCAGCAAACTACAAGGAGCGTAAGGGACTCTTTGTGGAAGGATACCGCAAGGCACTGGCAGACGAGGCAAAGTGGGCAAAGAAATGTCAGGACTGCGGTGAGTGCCTCTCCAAGTGTCCGCAGCAGATACGCATACCCAACCAGATGGCACGTATAGTGGAGACCTTGCGCTCGCGCGACTAGCTTTAACTACGGCGGGACAGGTTGCTCCTGCTTACTAACGAGAGGATGGACACTACAAGCATTGACTTCCTAGACCTGAAAGCGGTTAACGGCCAGTATGATGCCGAGCTGGAACAGGCCTTGCTGGATGTGCTGCACTCCGGATGGTACCTTAAAGGTAAGGCAACGGCAGCATTCGAGGAAGAGTATGCCCGGTATATAGGTACTAATTACTGTGTGGGCGTGGGAAACGGATTAGACGCACTCACGCTCATCTTCCGTGCTTATATGGAGATGGGGCTTATGTCGCAGGGCGACGAGGTGATTGTGCCTGCCAACACATATATAGCCTCTATCTTGTCGGTCACAGAGAATGGGCTGAGGCCCGTGCTGGTGGAACCGCGTATTGATACGCTCGAGATTGACGATGCACTTATCGAGGCGGCCATCACACCGAGTACCCGTGCTGTAATGATAGTACATCTCTATGGACGTTGTGCCTTTACCGAGAGGGTGGGGGACATTTGCCGCCGGCATGGGTTGATGCTGGTTGAGGACAATGCTCAGGCTCATGGATGCGCATACCGTTTGTCAAATTCTTCACCCTCAACTCTCAACTCTTCACTAGAAAACACTGCGGTAGCAGATTCTTCACTCTTCACTCTTCACTCTTCACTCAAAAGGTCCGGCTCGCTGGGACATGCCGCAGGCCACAGTTTCTATCCGGGAAAGAATCTGGGAGCCTTGGGCGATGCCGGTGCCGTGACTACCGATGACCCGGAGCTGGCCAGGTGTGTGAGAAGCCTGGCAAACTATGGCTCGCAGCGTAAATATGTATTCGAATACCAGGGCCGTAACAGCAGGCTCGACGAGTTGCAGGCGGCAGTGCTGCGTGTGAAGCTGCGTCACTTGGACGATGATAACAGGAAACGTCAGGCTATGGCTGCCTACTATTACGAGCATATAGACAACGAGGAGATAATGTTGCCCGAACGGTTGCCCGACGAGAATAATGTGTATCACTTGTTTCCTGTGATGTGCAACTGGCGCGAACAGCTCCAGGACTATCTGGCAGGCAAGGGAATACAGACGCTGATACACTATCCCATTCCCCCGCACCGGCAGCAGTGCTATGCCCGTGAGTGGCCAGGACTGTCATTGCCTGTTACAGAGCGTATTCACAATACAGAGCTGAGTCTGCCCATAAGTCCAGTCATGGAAAAAGACCATGTAAGGTATGTGACAGAGACCGTTAACGGCTTTCATCATCGCGGCTGACCCCCAAAAAGCTAACTGAATGACAGGAAAAAAGCAAATTGTGCTTAATTTTATCGCTTTTCGTCCCCATTATTGCACATTTATGAAAAAAAAGCACTACCTTTGCACGGAATTTGCAAATACCACGAACAAATAGATAAAAAAATGAAAAGAGACAACACCATCTTTGAGATGATTGAACGTGAGCATCAGCGCCAACTGAAGGGCATTGAGCTCATTGCCAGCGAGAACTTTGTAAGCGACCAGGTGATGCAGGCCATGGGCAGCTGCCTTACCAACAAGTATGCCGAAGGCTATCCCGGCAAGCGCTACTACGGCGGCTGTCAGGTGGTTGACGAGGTTGAGCGCCTGGCCATAGAGCGGGTGTGCAAGCTGTTTGATGCCGAGTATGCCAACGTGCAGCCGCACTCCGGTGCACAGGCCAATGCCGCTGTGCTGCTGGCAGTGCTGAAGCCCGGCGACACCTTCATGGGCCTAAACCTGGCTCACGGCGGACACCTGTCGCACGGCTCGCTGGTGAACACAAGCGGTATACTCTATAAGCCTGTAGGGTATAACCTTGACAAGGAGACAGGGCGTGTGGACTACGACGAGATGGAACGTCTGGCACTGGAGCACAAGCCTAAGCTCATCATCGGCGGTGGCTCGGCCTACAGCCGTGAGTGGGATTACAAGCGCATGCGCGAAATAGCCGATAAGGTGGGTGCACTGCTGATGATTGACATGGCTCACCCTGCCGGACTCATTGCTGCCGGCTTGCTGGAGAACCCTGTGAAATATGCACATATCGTCACCTCTACTACTCATAAGACTCTGCGTGGCCCGCGTGGAGGTATCATACTCATG
>CAMYZK010000354.1 GCA_947303825.1 uncultured Prevotella sp.
GGGGCAGACCATTATGATTACAGGCTCTGCCGGCAGCATAGGCAGTGAGATGGTGCGCCAGATAGCCACTTTCCATCCTAAGGAGCTTGTCTTGGTTGACCAGGCCGAGACGCCACAGCACGACATCCGTCTGATGATGGCAAAGAGATGGCCCAAGATAAAAGCACACACCATAGTGGCCAGCATCTGTGAGAAAGACCACATGGAAAAACTGTTCAGTGAGCACAAGCCGGCCTACGTCTTCCATGCAGCAGCCTACAAGCATGTGCCCATGATGGAAGACAATCCTTCTGAGAGTGTACGTAATAATATAATAGGTACGCGCGTGATAGCAGACCTGGCCGTAAAATACGGCACAAAGAAGTTTGTGATGATTAGTACAGACAAAGCTGTCAACCCGACAAACGTCATGGGATGCTCCAAGCGCATTTGCGAGATATACGTACAGAGTATCGACAAGGCTATCAAGGACAAGAAGATAGACGGTATAACCCAGTATGTCACCACCCGCTTCGGTAATGTGCTTGGCTCTAACGGCTCTGTGATACCTCTCTTCAAGGAACAGATAAAGAACGGTGGTCCCATAACCGTCACCGACCCGAACATCATACGATTCTTCATGCTCATACCCGAGGCATGCAAGCTTGTGCTTGAGGCAGGAACCAAGGGCCACGGTGGAGAGATCTTCGTTTTTGACATGGGACAGCCAGTAAAGATTGATGACCTGGCAAAGCGTATGATTATGCTAAGTGGGGCTAAAAACATTGAGATAAAATACACGGGTCTGCGTCCAGGAGAGAAGCTCTATGAGGAGGTTCTCAACGAGAAAGAGACAACCATGCCGTCATTCCACGACAAGATACGTATTGCCTCTGTACGCGAATACGACTATAAGGAAGTTGTGCAAGAGATTGAAGACCTGGACACTATCTGCAAAAGCTTCGATAACATGAAGACGGTGGCAAAGATGAAAGCCATAGTGCCAGAGTACAAGAGCAACAACTCTGTATACAGCAAGCTAGACAAATAGTCCTCTCCTTAGTATTTTCTGAAGTACATTCTCAGCGTATGGCTTTCAAGTGTCATCTTAGTGCTTGAAAGCTCTAGTATCTGCAGTGTTTCCCTGAGATTACTCAGTCCATAGGGGCGAATGGTGTTTACGTCGGTTACAAGGCTATCAGAAATCTCCCTGTTGTCAGCCACAGGACTGTAAAGCGTAAGCTGTTTGTCATTGAAGTCAAAACGGAAGAACACGTTGACATTCATTCCCCTAATATCGCGAATCTCCAGCAAATCGGCCTGCACTGCCCAGAATATCTGAAGGTGGCCGACGTTTGCCGATCTGCCATTAGAAAGAGTATCCACATCTGTAAGCTGCCAGAACCCGTCCAGCTTTCCATTGTCAGACACATGAAACCTGTCACAGCCTAGTGTAAGCAATCCGGTAGCAGCAATCAACAACAATATCTTCTTCATCTTCTATCTGTTCTTCTTGACATACAGTCTATGGCCAACGGTTAGCTGCATGCCGGTATTGTCACCCAGCAGCTTGCCACGGTCCAGACCGAAAGCTCCCTTAACGCTCCATCCCCTCAAGCACGACTTGTCAGAGAAGCAGTATGCTGCCTCTGCCATAAGGCTGACATTCTCCTTCGGGTGGATAAAAGGCATGAAATATGTGCCTAGCCCTTTCTGCCATGTGGCCATCACCCTGTAGCTAAGGCCGTTGACAGGCGCGCCACTTATGCCCAGATGCCATGCCTCGAAGCGATTGTCTTCTACCAGTACATGCTCATCGGTGTTGTAAAGCGGCGAACGATAAAGCGGGTTACCCATCACCTGCCCCCAGTGGTGCCATCCGGAAAAGATGCTATGCTGATAATAGCCATCCAATCCGCCAACATGGTCGGGCATGGTACGTGTATGGTCGTGATAAACCGGCCCGCTCTGATATTTCGTGTAAATATACTCGGCAACAAGCCTGTCTATCCATTTGCACTGTTTCAATCGCATCTCTATACCCAGCTGGATGTCTCGCAGGTCATACATCATCCAGTTGAACCTCTCCCATTTGTCCCACTGCTCGCCGGTACCGTATCCGTCGTAGTCGAGAAAGAACATCTGCGACTGGTCTTCGAAGAAATGGTCTGCGTAGGCAGAGAGTCCCCACTTGGGATAGTCAAGATTAACCCGGGCTACCCAGCTTCCCACGTGGTTGCCCATCTCGTTATGGTAGTCCTTGTCTGATGTCTCGCCTCCACCGGGAATAAAAGCGCGAAGCATACCCGACAGTCCATCCTCATTAATAATATGTAAACGATTTATGTCATCGGGAATGAATGATTCTCCTCCAAACTGACATCCCATTTCAAGCCCCAATTCTACCGACAGAGGCTTTTCCTGTTTTCCTATTTTGAAATAGCCTGCCTTGGTATGAAGCTTTGTGCCTTCTGTGTACTTATGCTTTCTGTGGGTAAAGTCTTTCTGCCACTTGTCATCAGTAGTAACACCATAGAATATATGTCCCTTAAACGACAGCCAATTGATGCCTGATATCCTCACGTATTCAGGGAAGGACAGCCTTACCCCAGGCACAGGTCTGGCGTTGATGCCCAGTGTCTGCGCACCGCTGCTCAGGCTGTTGTTCTTCAGTTCCATGGGTTGCTCCTTGCATCCTATAGTAAGCAGCCCTTTCTTCCATGCCACCTCGCCATAGGCCTGCTGGACAACCAAGGTACTGGTAAATCCGTCGGCCACGGCAACATCAAGGCCGAAGGAATTGCGCCAGATGCGCGACGAGTCCTCCTGCAATGACTTGAACACCCCTGCCCTCAAATAGCCATTGGTCTTGTCGAGCGAGCTCAGTCCGTACTTGTTGGCATTGAGCCATAAGGGCGTA
>CAMYZK010000355.1 GCA_947303825.1 uncultured Prevotella sp.
GTCCGTGCAGCAGCAGCCAGTGATGGGCCATTGGAACGTCGGCTTCGGGAATATGCCTTGTAAGCACCTTCTCCACCTTCAGCGGCGTATCGGCAGAACGGGGCACCAGTCCCAGACGGTGACTCACGCGGTAGACATGGGTGTCTACGGCCATCGCTTTCTGGCCGAAGGCAACAGCAAGCATCACATTGGCCGTCTTGCGCCCCACGCCTGGCAGCTCCAGAAGGGAGTCCATATCGTCGGGCACCTCTCCACCGTATTTCTCTGTCAATATGCGCGACAGCTCTACCAGATGTGCCGACTTCGCGTTGGGATAGCTCACACTGCTCACATACTGCAGTATGTCGGCGGCATCAGCCGCTGCCATGGTCTGTGCATCTGGGAAATGGCGGAACAGTTCGGGCGTCACCAGGTTTACACGCTTGTCGGTGCACTGGGCACTCAGCACCACAGCCACAAGCAGCTGGAACACGCTTCCAAACTCTAGCTCGGTATTCACCATCGGCATCTCTCTGCGGAAATGCTCCAATACCTTGTTGTATCTCTCTTCCAGTAACATAAGCTTTTTTGTTTCTTTTTTAGGAGTTTAGGAGTTCAGGAGTTTAGACAATAGTTTTGCTGATGCTGCAAAGCTCGGAGGCTTCACCCACTAGTACTGCGACGGCAAAGCTCGGAGGCTACATCCACTTGTGCTGTGGCTACAAAGCTCGGGGGGTCACCCACTACAGATTGCAGAGGAAAAGTCTCTTCGCTCGGCTTCGCCGCTTGGCTCCGCAAAGAACTCTTAACTCTTAACTCTTAACTCTTCATTCTTAACTCATACTCATCGGTATAATCATCAAACTCTATCGGCAGCTCCCATCCCAGCTGGCGGCAGCAGTCGATAATTCGCTGTTGCAGCCTCTGTGGAATGGGTCGCGTGCCGTTACGATATTCATAGGCGTAGGTACGGTTGCACTCACTCTTCATCCATGCCATCAAGTCATCTCCATAGGCACGCGGCATCTGGGCTAGCAGACGGGTGAAGCCAAGGGCCATGTGCTCCTTTTGGTCATTAATGAACATAGGACAGCAGTCACCACCTATGGCGGGATTGGCCATGCTTACATACTTATATACTAAGGGTTGCGGGTCTTCATAAACCCTGCCCAGCCAGCGCACACAGTGCTCCTTATGCCTACAGCTTTCGTTATGACAGGTAACAAACCCCTCCTCAACTTTCTCTCTTATCAAATCGTTTATATCCATATACAATTAATTTATCTATAATACTAAAAAAAACAATTATCCGCTTATCCTACACCCACTACTGATTATCAATGGGTTAGCACGAAATTATCCGCTTATTATCCGCCAATTATCCGCTATTTTTCTACCTTTTTCCACCTTTTAACCTTTTCACCTTTTAACCTTTTCACCTTTTAACTTTTTCCACATACCACCCTCGCTGTCCTTTGAGGGAGCCGTTGCTGAATCCGCAACGCTTCAGCGATACTGTGAGGTGCTTGATGTTAGGCACGTCGGCAGCTCTAAGATGCTTGGCCAGCTCCTGCTGTATGTCGACAGCCCTCATAAAGTTGTCGGCGGCTTTTCTTGCCGGAGCGAAGAAGGTGAGCACGGCCTCCTCTGCCGAGGTCTGCAACTGATAGGGCCTGTTGTGCTCTTGTATCTCCGCCTCCTCGTTTGGGAAGAAGTGGAATGGCATCCCGTCGTATATCTCGCGCAAGGCCTGTGCATATAGCCTGCGGTAGTCAATAGGTGTCTCGGTGTCGATCACACCTTTCACCTCAACACACAGGTAGCGTCGAGTACCGTCGCCTCCCGGCAGCGGCTGCATGTCGTTGGTGGTGGCGATAAACGAGCAGAGGCGTGGCGTAAGCGTATACTGGTCACTGCGCATGCGGCGCACCTGTACGTCGCGCTCCGTGAGCAGACGCTTTATCTTCGCCTGTTCGCGGTCGGTCTTGGCATTGTATTCATCAATATTCACCAGGGCCATGCGTCCCAGCACCCGTTCCACCTGCTCTGCATTGCCCATCTTGATGTCGTCCATGTAATACTCGCGCAGCGACCTGGGCAGCAGCAGCTTGCAGAAGGTAGACTTGTGAGTGCCCTGCTTTCCTATAAGCATGGGCACCACGGCGTTGCCAAACTCGCGGTTGCGCCCCATCCACTGTGCCACCATCGCCAGGAACCAACGGTGGAAGTACTTCTCCCACTGCATGTAGTCGGTAGGCACGCGCCGGGCCAGCTCGCCTATGTAGTCGCGCTTGCCGTCGTAGTATTTCTCTGCAGCAAAGAGAAACTCCGTTATAGGGTTGTAGCTTCTTACTAGCGACGACTGCACGTATGTCTCTATGTCTACCGACCATCCGTAACCACCTTCCATCATCTCCTCGAAGGCGATGCGCTTAAGGTCTCGTTGGGTCAGGGGTTTCCAAGGCATGTCAATGCCGGCGTTTGGCCTGAACTCCTCCACTTGTTTCACCTCATTGTAGCGCAGCTGGTATCGGCGGTCGAAGAAGTCCTTGATGAAGCGTGCTATACGTTCCTTCTCGTTCATCTGCGATACGGGTTTGCCTTCGCCTATCGGCTCCTTGTATACAGTGCGGAAGATGCGGCGTTTCAGCTCGTCGCTCACGGGTATGGACAGCCAGCGCAGCATGGTCTCTCTAAGGCAGAGCTCCTCGGGCAGGCGGGCCTTGCGGCAGTAGTGGGCCAGTGCCTGCACCAGCTCCTTGCTGTCGCCAGTCTCCTCACGGGCTTTGTCGAGACAGGCATGGTATTCCATATTAAACCGCTTTTCCTCCTCTTTCATTCGGCTGTCCATCACATCGCCCTGGCTGGACAGTTCTATTTCCCCGCTCTGCCCGGCATCCCGCCTAAAGACAGTAAC
>CAMYZK010000356.1 GCA_947303825.1 uncultured Prevotella sp.
CCTGGCTGCTGGCTGAAGAAGGGCAAGAACGAGATTATCGTCCTCGATATCGTTGGTCCTAAGGAGGCTGTCGTTTGGGGACAGGCTGAGCCTGAGCTCAACAAGCTGCAGTTAGAGAAGAGCAACAAGCACAACAACATCGGCGACAAGCCCGACCTCAACAGCGCCACGCCCATCGCTGTGCCCGGTGCTTCTCCGTCGGGTATCATCACCCTCAAACCCGGCAACGGCTGGCAGACCATCACCTTCACCACCCCGCAGAAGGGTCGCTACCTCGCCATCGAGTGCCTCAGCACCCAGAAGGACGGCGACCGCGTGGCCATCGCCGAGCTCTATCTGCAGGGCACCGACGGCAAGCGCATCTCCCGCGAGCCGTGGAAGACGAAGTACGCCAACTCAGAGGAGGAGAACGGCAACCACCTGGGCGATAAGGTCTTCGACCTGCAGGAGTCAACCTACTGGCAGACGGAAAAGGGCACCTCGGCTCCCCACCTCCTCGTCATCGACCTCGGCAGCGTACAGACCGTCAAAGCCCTCGAATACCTGCCACGTGCCGAACAGGGTGCCCCCGGCTCGGTAAAGAACCTCAAAATCTACCTGTACTAGTCTGTATCTGAATATACAGCAATGAGGCTGCCTTTTCACATCATAGAAATGCTGGAACGCCGCTCTGAGCATGAGCTGCGCCTGCCGTCCGACTGTGAGTACCTGTCACTCGACATTGAGAGCAAGACAGGCACTCACATCGGGGCCACCACGCTGAAGCGTCTGCTGGGCTTTGCCGGCGACGAGCGTCAGCCGCACACCTCCACACTCGACGTGCTCGCTCGCTACCTGGGCTACAGCCACTGGCAGGAGCTAGCCGCCGTGGAGCATGAGGGCAACTCAGGCTTCGAGGCTGCCGAGGGTGAGGTACGTACCACCGACCTGCTGCCTGGGACTGAGGTCGAGGTAGCCTACCTGCCCGACCGTCGTCTGCTATTCAGCTATCGTGGCAATGGCCACTACCTAGTGACCGAGAGCGAGAACAGCAAGCTGAAAGCTGGCGATGAGGCAGAGATACAGGCATTTGTGCCGCATCACCCCCTGCTGGTTACTGCCGTATGGCGCGACGGCAAGTCACTGGGGCCCTTCACGGCAGGCCGCGTCTCTGGTCTTCAGTTTGTAAAAGTGCGAAAGCCATAGTCGCCAGCCTGCCGTTATGGAGTCTTCGCAGTTCACCATAGGCAACAGCCCGGAGTTCAGTGGCATGGAGCCGATAAACACGCAGGGTGGCACGTGCGATGCCTTCCGTGTGAAAATCTACGGCAAGCTGCACTTCCTCAAGAGACTAAAGGCGGAGCATGCTGGCGACATCCGCTACCAAGAGGCCCTGCGCAAGGAGTTCGAGACAGGGTTCCGACTGGAGCACCCACATCTGGTGCGCTATGTCTCGCTCAATGGCGACAGCATCTTGATGGAATATGTCGATGGTGAGACGTTGGCACAGCGCCTGGCCACTAACCCTGCGTACTTTAGCCGCAAGAACACCGACAAGCTCATACGCCAGCTGCTCGATGTCGTAGGCTTCCTGCACAGCCACCAGGTGCTACACCTCGACCTGAAGCCCGACAACATCATGCTCACCCGCATTGGCAACGATGTCAAGCTGGTTGACCTGGGCTGCTGCCTCACCGACACCTTCGCCGACACACCAGGACGCACCCCAGCATTCGCTGCACCAGAGCAACTCCCCTCCCATCACAGGGGAGGGGCAGGGGTGGGGTTCGACACCCGCACCGACATCTACGCCATTGGCCGCATCCTGCAGCTGCTCCCCCACCCCAATATCTATAATAATGTGTTAGCTCGTTGCACGGCAGAAGACCCGTCAAGGCGCTACGCCTCGGCAGATGAGCTGTCATGTGCCCTAAAAGCTGCCACGCGCCACCGATGGCTATGGCTGCTCCTGCCACTATTGCCTATTGTCCTGGTTCTTGCCATGCTGCCATGGCATGGCAAGCATGAGGTCATGAAGCAGACACAGCCCTTGCCAGCCACACAACAGCAGAAAACCACCGAAGCCCCAAACTCGCTGCCGCCAGCACCCATCACCAAGCAGACAGCACCACCAAGAGACTCTGTCACGATTGACGAGCGAAAAGAGGATGCTATATCAACTGATAAAAGTAAAGAGCATGCCGAAGCGGCTAACACAACCATAGAGTCTGCGACGCGTTTGACTCCAGAGCCGGCCAGCGTACCATGGAACAGCGTAGAACGGGCCTTACTCCACAGCATCGACTCACTTGCCGCCATCACCATTTTTGTAAAAGCCGACGTTCCCATTGCATACGACTGGTATGCCACCCGCCGCCGTTTCGACAGCATGGCAGACAACCTTATCCTCCGCTACAGGGCTACCTATCCTCAGCACGCAACAAAAATCCTTTCCAAGGGTGCCGCCTATTTTTCCCTATTGAGCGACAGCATCTTCAACCACAGGAAGAAACTACAACACAAACCTTAGTTTTTACACCCCAGTGCCAAGGGACGTGCCGACCTCACCCTTATCATGCCACGTGGCATATACATCATGGAGCTGAAGTACGACCGCAGCGCCAACGAGGCGCTCCAGCAGATTGAAGAGCGCGGTTACGCCAGGAAATACATGAATGACTGTCGGCCAGTTACGAAGACTGGCCTTTCGTTCTCGTCTAATGAACGTAACATCACCGACTGGATAGCCCAGCCTGCCAGCAAGACCTCTGTTGGCTAAACCGACATCAGGAGGATATTGTCCCTCCCGACTGACGTATTTGCAAATGGAAGACGACATTTTTATGCAAATGGAAGAAATGGTCGCACAGTTTCTTCC
>CAMYZK010000357.1 GCA_947303825.1 uncultured Prevotella sp.
GCTACCGCAGCAGGGTAATCATATCTTTCATTTTTCATTTATTATCTTTCATCTGTAGAAGTCTTTCATTTTTCATCTTTCATCTGAAGAATTCTTTCATCTGAAGAATTCTTCATTTCCGTGGCTGAGTAATTTATTCTTAGGGCATACGACTGCTGTAGTGCCCGTTTCACGTCGGAGACGAGACTCATGGGAACGTCGCGGTCGGCCTTGATGCTTACTGTCATGCGTGCCAGGTCTTCCGACGACATGCGTGCCTTCTCCCTGTCGAGGAAAGCGCTAATGTCGTCGATGGTAGCAATGTCGTTGTTGAGCTGTATGAAGAACTCGTTGCTGCCAGAGGCGGCGCCGGCCTTGCGTCCTATGTATATGCTCACTATGCTGGCTTTATGGCCCAGCTTTCTCACCTCCGTACCCTGTGGCACCTCATAGCGCACCTTTAGGTCAACGTCGCGCATGTGGGTCACTATCATGAAAAAGAAAAGCACGGTGAAGATAAGGTCGGGCAACGACGATGTGTTGAGCATGGGAACGTCACGCTCCTCGCTGCCACGGTCAAAGAGGCGTTTCCTCATGGTTCACCTCCTTTCTCTTTCTTGTCATCTCCCTTTGGCGTTGCCCCTGGTGGCATGTCTTCCCTTATGCGCTGTGGATAGACAATGGCCAGTGCGTCGCGCTCGTCATCAGAGCACTTGTCGTAGGTATGTCCGAACCGGTTGCGTGCCAGTGTGTTGCGAGCGCGGTAGTATCCTCTCACAATGGCGTTCTGCATGTTGAAGTATGTATTGAAGGTGCTATTCGGATCGGCGTGTATCATGATGACGTGGCGGTCGCTAACCTGTGTCAGACCCATAAGATGCACCTCGCGCCGGCTCTTCTCGGGCAGCTTGGGGTCGTTGTCCTTGTTGGTGACAAATCTCTCCACACGCTGCGACAGCTCCTGAGTGGTTATTGGGTCGCCGTTGCAGGTAAGGCGGTCGCTGTGGTCAATGTCCAGCTGCAGCACATTGCGCTCCTTAACCTCTACCTCCTGCTCCTCTGTGGAGTCATCGGGGGGAGGCATCTGCCGCGTCAGACCCTTTTCAATGTTCATCGACGATGTGACAAGAAAGAATATCAGCAGCATAAACGATATGTCTGCCGTCGACGTGGTGTTCAGTCCAGGTACTTCCTTTTTTCGTTTTATGAACATCTCAAATCAGATGATAGATGAAAGATGATAAATGAAAGATATGATTACTCTGCTGCGGTAGCAAACTCTAAACTCTACACTCTGCACTAAGAAAAACTCAACTCTCATTTCTCCTGCCTGTCAACGACCTGACGCCAAAGAAGACCATAAGGCCTGCAATGATACAGATAAGCAGCAGTGCAGTGTTTATCATCATGCTGCTGGTGCGCAGCCAGAATGTGTCGGTATATGTCTTACCGTTAATGGTGAGTGGCTCTGTGTCGGCGGTTAGCCACGACACTATGAGAATGACGACCAGCATTACTGCCGTTCCAATGATGATACGGTAGTGCGATATGCCACCACCAGCAACGCTTCCCTCGGCAGCCTGCTTGCGCATGCCCCTAATGGCCGACCACACCGTAAGCCCGATGGCGGCAGCCAGCAGGATATAGATGGCGTAGAGCACTATGCTCACAAAGACAGGTGATTCGTAGTTCATATTTCTTTATTGGAGAATTGAAAAACTGAAGAATTGAAAATCTTTACAGGGGTTCTTGGGTCCCTTCGGTAGCAAGCGGCAGAGCCGAGCGTCACCCCTGCCTGTGGTCTTACCACCTAACTCTTAACACAGGGGTTTCCACCCCTGCCTATGGTCTTTCGCCCCTTCGGGGCTATAGAAGAAAAGTCTCTCAACTCTTAATTCTCAACTCTTAACTCTTAATTCTTAACTCTTAATTCTTAACTCTCATAATGATGTCGAGCAGGGTGATAGCCGACTCCTCCATCTGTGTCGTAAGGCGTTCAATCTTCGACAGTATGTAGTTGTAGAACACTTGCAGCACCAGGGCCACAATGATGCCGAAGATGGTGGTGATAAGAGCCACCTTCATTCCCTCGGCCACAATGGTAGGACTTATGTCGCCAGCCTCCTGTATCTGGTCGAAGGCCATCACCATGCCTATCACCGTTCCAAGGAATCCTAGCGACGGGGCCATGGCAATGAAGAGTCGTATCCACGAGCAGCCTTTCTCCAGCAGTCCCGACTGCACCATTCCGTAGTTCACAATGTTGCGCTCTATGGTGGCCATGTCTTCCTTGATGTGCATCAGTCCCTGATAGCAGATGCTGGCCACAGGGCCACGGGTGTCTCGGCAGATGTCTTTGGCACCCTCCACGTCGCCGGCTTCCACCTTTGCCTCTATGTCGCGCAGCAGCTTTTTGACGTTTATCTCTGACAGCGTAAGGTAGATGATACGCTCTATGCACAGTGTGAGTCCAAGAATGAGAGCCAGGGCCACAAGCGACATAAACCCGGCAGAGCCTTCCACGTACTTCGTCTTAAGCTGGTCGTGCAGCCCCATGTTCTCAGTGGCTGCCATCTCCTGAAGGGCGGCCATGTCTTCCTCGCCTATCATCTCCTCTACCGACGTAGCGTTGCCCGCTTCTGCCAGCAGAGAGTCGGCGGCAGTCATCTCTGTTGTCGTTGTTGTAGCCTTTGGCAGTGCCTTGGTAGAATCTTCCTGTGCAAAGGTGGCTTGACTGAATAGTGTCAAGGCTGTAATTGCCAAAGATGCAATTAGTCTCTTCATAGACGTTGTTTTTTGGGGTGCAAATATAGCAACATTATTCCAAAGCACCAAATAAATTATCTTTTTTTACAGATTCCCTTCTCCTGCAGCCTG
>CAMYZK010000358.1 GCA_947303825.1 uncultured Prevotella sp.
CCATAAAGTTAAAGCCTGTGGCACCGTCTCCGCCAAAGACAACAACCTGTTTCCTATTACGCATAATGAGTAACTATATTCCTACCGCCCAACTGGGATTTGCCGAAGCCGTCAGGCTGGCTTCCACTCGTATTACCGATTTCAAGGGCCGCAGCCGCCGTTCTGAGTTCTGGTGGTGGATGCTGGTAGTTCTTCTGCTCAATATTATACTGGGCATGGTGGTACCATCCAAGATGATGGTGCTTGGTGCAGTGGTAAGCACTGCGGTGATGGCACTGGGACTCAGTGCCACCGTTCGTCGCCTGCAAGACGCGGGCCACAATGCTGCCTGGGTGCACGTAAGCTATGCACTGGGCATATTCAGCTCCTTCTATATGGCCCTGTGCATGCCCGAGTTTATGACAGAGTATATGGAGATACTGGAGAATGCCGACCCGAAAACGATAACGGGCACTGCCATGATGAACGAGCTGATGGATCTGGTAAGAGACAACTTGAGTTCGATGACCATTTACGGCATCATGTCACTGCTATGGTACATTTCGTGCCTGCCAGTGGTCATCTTCTGCATGATTGACGGCCAGCCCGAAGATAACGAATACGGCCAGTCGCCAAAGTACGTTCTCCATTAAGGTGGGTTCTGATAATGTTTACCCCTGAGGCCACTTTAATAGTAGACTCAGGGGTAAGAGGACGTTCTTTGCAGGGCAAAGTGTCAGACCCGGGCGCATTTTGCCACAGACAAACGGTTACTTCTTCTTCAGCAAGTCGCGAATCTCGGCAAGCAGCTCTTCCTGGGTGGGACCCTTCGGTGCCTCGGGGGCGGCAGGCTCTTCCTTCTTGCGGTTCAGCTTGTTGATGCCCTTCAGCACAAAGAAGATACAGAAGGCCACAATGAGGAAGTCTACTACGTTTTGAATGAAGCGTCCGTAGAACAGCTCTGCATCGCCAACCTTTGCCGACAGCGTGGTGAAGTCCACCTTACCGGCTATCATTCCTACCAGTGGCATGAGGACATCGTCGACAAGCGAGCTGACAATCTTACCAAAAGCAGCACCGATGATTACACCTACTGCCATGTCCATTACGTTGCCCTTCATGGCAAACTCCTTGAATTCCTTAATTAATCCCATAGTTCTTTGTGTTTAAAAATCGATTAATAAACAATTTCTAAGTGCAAAAGTAGGCATTTTTTTTCTAACGTAGCACATTTTCCCTTGTTTTTTTTATGTTTTTTCTTATCCTTCCAGCCAACAGTGTTAACATCTGACAAAGCTAAACACTTCCTGACGTCCTGTATGTATGTTAGGTAACTATGTTTCTATAACGTGCACGCGCGCAATGCACATCACCACAAATTGAGGTAAACAAGCTACTGGCGATACTGGTGCTACTAGTGCTACTAGCTACTGATTATCAGGTATTTATGTCGATGTAACATGCTACTACTGGTGCTACTGCTACTACAGATGATAGTGCGGGCCTTTTGCCAACAGGAAAGGCCTCTCCGGACTGTCGGGGAGAGGAAAGTTGTTGCTGACCTGCGTCAGCAACGAAAAAGGGCACGAGTTTTGGTCAAAAAACGCTGAACATTTTGCAAAAAGGAGGCACTTTTTTGTGACAGGGTGCCCCCTTTTTTCAGTAAAACCGCTCGTGCCAGTAGCACCATCGGTAGCACGAAAAAGACCTTAGTGCTACCGCTAACTTGTTGATAATCAGTGCTCAGTAGCACCAGTAGCACGAATAGTGCTACTGGTGCCGTCCGCATATTACTATTTTACCACGCGTTTCCTGCCGTTCTGTATGTACAGCCCCTTGGCGGGGATGGTGGTGAGGCGGCGGCCCTGCAGGTCGGTGTCTCTTATAGTGATACAGAAGTTGATGTGCTTCAGGTCGTCGTAGTTGAACACGTGCGAATAGTCGAATGCCATCGGCAGCTCGGGGTGCTCAAGGAAATTGTTGCCATTGTTCTTCCTGACCACGTATATCTTATAGGCATCATCTATAGAGTAGCCATTATCCCATATAATGGTTTTCCTGCTTGGCATTATAACTTTATAGTTGTCTACATTACAACATACACCATTCGGCATTTCTGATGTTAAAGCATAAGCAGCACGATTTGCTAAGACAAAGATGGTATCATTAGTGTTGTTTTCAACGCATATTGCGAAAGAATCATCCTTGTCGCACGACGGTACTAGTAGCAAAAATGCAAAAGAAGTATACAGAAACGTCTTCTTCATAATAACTTATACCATTCACTATTTAGTAATCTCAATAAGATAATCTTTTTCCTTGAGTTCTTTGCTGCTGAACTCTTGGGAGTAATCAAAGAAATCCACCTTGATGCTGTCGGTGCTTGAAAGCCCTGCAAGGCTCTTCTTTCTTGTGGCATATAGCTTCAGCCGTTTTGCCTCACACCACATTCCCCAAACGTATGAGAGCTGGTTTGGCACCATCTCATAGATGTTCCTTGGAGTTATTGCCTTTTCGCCGTTGTCAAAAGACGCTATATCCTTATCTTCACGGAAAGCCACAAGGATGGTGTCACTTGTTTTGTTCCATAGCTTCACGTCAATTATAAGACCGTCACGTTCATCACACGACAGAATGGCAGGTATGGAGAGTGCAATAATGGTTACATGCAAGGTGAACTTAATCGCCGATATAATATTATGTCTTTTGTGATTATTCATTTGGAAAATTTCCATACGTCTTTTTTATACCATCTACCTAGTAGAACCAGCTGTGTATAACAGAGACTAGGACATCTTTATCTTTCTGTAAATGTTTTCCACTTCTAGTTCTTTTATTATCTTGCTTATATTGTCCTCACAAAC
>CAMYZK010000359.1 GCA_947303825.1 uncultured Prevotella sp.
GTTCTGGGCCGTCATACGGGTGGCGGGCGTGTTGCTTGTCGAGATGTTGAACACGAAGCTCGTCGTCACCTCGCCCGTTTCGCGGTTGTAGTTAGGATTGCTGAGCTCGTCGCTCTCAGTGCAGCTGGTCAGGCCGGCTGCGCCCCAGAGTGCTATCGCACCCAAGAGGGCGAAATTCTTAAATCTTTTCATATCTGTAACTGTGTTTTTATTATTGTATTTCTATGTCGAAGGTACGGCCGCTCTGCCATGTCAAGTCAACCGACAGGCCAAGCTCCAGCTCGGGAGCACGCAGGTCGGGTAGGGTGTTGTAGGCACTGGCAAAGCTTTTCACGGTGAGGTTGGCCACGGTGATATGGTCTTGTATAAAGGCCCTCTTCTCGGTGTCATCTCCTTCCTGGAAAGGCTTTATTGCGCCAACTAGATAGAATTTACATCCGGGGTAGATGATGCCATTGCTCTTGCCGACAAAAGGTTTTGTGGTGTTGTTTTCCAGTTCTATAGCAATATAGATTACATCATCGTTCGAAGTGGCTGGTGCTGTCTCAAAGACAAGGGTATGGTTCTTGGCCGACTCAGTAGTTGTCAGGTAAATGTCGCCGTTAATGCTCTTGTCATAGATGGTGTAAGCCGTTGTGCCCTTCGGCTGGAACTTATAGTCAACCGACTTCTGTCCACCAATGAATACACCTGTCAGCTTGAAGTTTTCTTTTATAGCATTAGGTTCAACGGTGTTACCATCAAAATCTTTAGGAGCGTAGAAGAAGGGGACTGTAACGTCATTATCGTTGGCATCTTTTATTGTCTTGCTAGCAGCCTTGATGGTGACGTCGAGACGGGCCACTGCATAGTTTATCTGCTCGTCAAGGGCTATGGAGCGAGTGTCGGCTGTTACTTCACGGTCAATGTTTTCTCCATTCTTATATTCGTCGAGAACTAAAGCCCAAGTGGCTTTATTGTATGCATCTTTCTTTGACTCTTTCGACACACGGATATCGCTCAGTGTGCGATAGTAGAGAGGAACGGGATAGACAAAGTCTGTAAGCCCAGCAACATTCATGCCAGTATTCCCAGATGCAGTAACGACTTCAAATTCTTTTTTAGTAGCATCAAATAGGATTTGTGCAGCACCGTCGGGAAGCAGCATGTCATCGGCAGGATAGTTCCTCAGATTGGTGTCATCGAAAGTAAGAACCATTCCTGAGCTTGAAGTCACAAATTTGTCAGTCACTGATGTACTTAAGGTAGTGTTCAGAATCTTTGCCTGAATAGCCTTTGCTATAGTCTCTGCCTCAGTGTCTTTATAAGGACTTGGATTCTGCTCAGTGTATCCGTCAGGCAGATACTTATAGATGGAGTTGTATAGCTCCTGCACAGCAGCCTTAACATTCTTCCATGAGCCGGTGGTGATGCTGGTAAAGCTCTTGTAGAGGCTGGCAAGCACAAGCACCGTTGAGCTTTTCCATCCAGTAGCACAGGCAATCTCTGTCATGTAATGGGCAATATACACGCCATTATTGGTGACATTATCGTTGCTATAGATAGGCTGTAGACCAAATTCTATTTCATCCAGTGTTCCTGTTAAGTTCTCTGTAAGCTTACCATTTGCAAAATAGTCATCAGAAGCTGTTGTTCCTCCTTCTCCATAGAAGATAAAGGACTTTGTGCCCACGGGAATCTCCACATTCTTATATAGGTGGGAGTTATTGCCCGTGAATAATGCCCCATTGTTGGCAATTGCATTGTGTGTTGTAGCGCTAGCACCATAGGTCTCAACTTGTGTTCCGCTTAGTAGCACAACATTTTTGGGAACATTGGTGGTAGCCTTGCTGCTCTCCACACTTGCAGCCGACAGACTCAGAGGATAAAGCTTGATGCCCTGAATGCCTCTGAATACAGGAGCCTGGTCACCTCCACTCATCTGTCCCTGCACGGTAGCCTCGCTCATACGTGTCACTCCAGCCACTTTGTTAGGCAGTGAGATGGTGAACTCGGTCTTCACCACGCCTCGCTCCTGTGCTGGATCCAAAATTCCGTCGTCTTCGCTGGTCACACATCCCGTGAGAGCCAGCACCAGTGTAGTCAAGCCTACACCGAAGAAAAGCCTTTTTGTTTTCATGTCTATATACATTAATTAATTGCGTTCATTATTATTATATAAGTCTTATATTCGTCCTGTCGGGTATTCGGAACTTCTTCGTGTGTCCCAGATGTCTTCGATGACAACTATATCATTATACTCGTCGTAGCGATAAATTATTTTGTATCTCTTATTAATGTGCCATGCTCTATACTGATGCTTTGTTTTATCCTTGAGCAACTTTTCTAAGAATCCATTTAAACAACTCTTAACTCTTAACACACTCTCTCCACTCCTCTATTGTCCCAGTTTTGCTGCTGAACGTGGCTCCTATGCACACAACTTGCCGCTGGTCGCTGGCGTATGCCTTGGCATATCCTCGGTCGCTTATCTGTTGTAGAGCTTCGTCGGCAGTGCCGTCAAGCTTGAATTCTACTATATATATATAATGTGTAGTCTCTACTATGCAGTCGGCTCGCCCCTCAGAGAGCTGTTTCTCGGTGTACACGGTATAGCAGCTTATGAGGCGCATCAGCAGGTAGAAGGTATAGTGGAAGTATATCTCCCTGTCTTTCTGGTCTTTCTTGGGCCGCATGCTGTAGGGTGTCTCTGCTAGGAAGTCCGTGAAGAGTCGGCGCACCTGCTCGGTGTTGCCTTCGCGCAGTGCCATTACAGTCTTCTGTATCCAAGATGTGGTATGCCCTTCCTGCTGCAGATAGCTGTTTGTCAGCAGGGAGATGACACCCTGCTTCACCTCGTTG
>CAMYZK010000360.1 GCA_947303825.1 uncultured Prevotella sp.
ACATGTCTTCTGCGATATGAACAAAAAGGACATCCGGAACGGGTGTTATTTAAACTTAGCAGAGTTGAGAATATGGTCACATACCTCTCCACCGAGTCTCTTCTCCCACCTCTTGGTATAAGCTATACCAATAGTAACTTGCTTTTTACCCTTGAAGATGATGCGGCGGAACTCTGTGGGCTGTTCGTCCCCACCAGCGTAGGAGTAGGTGATTTCCTTTTTCTTCAGGTCTATCTTCTTGTCAGCAACACCTGTAAGCATGTCGTAGTTCTCTTGTATACTTCTGTCGTCGTAGTCGCCCGATACCTCAAGCACGCCGACCGTCAAAGCGGCATGAAATGGTGGGTCATCGTCGTTCTCGGGAACAATAGTCCAACTGAGCATGTTGTCGGTCTCTGGGTCGTCCATGAGACGCATACCCTTTAGCACGTCCAGGACTACGCCATGTCTCTCGAAGGTAAACTGCTCGTAAGCCACCTCGGCTGGGGCCTCTGCAGGGTCTACTTTTTCAGCAGCACTGACATTCTCTGCGGGTGCATCGGCTGCGTCGGATGCGGCTTCTTTTTCAGTTTTTTCACTGGCATTTGAGTTTCCACACGAAACCATGAGCAGCATAGCTGTCACGGCAGCAATACCATGGTATGTTCTTCAATATCATTTATTTCTGTACATCGGCTTCAACTGTTTTGTGATACAATATGTCTTAAGATGGCAACAGCTTCAACCACCGTAGCTACGTTGTTCACCACCATGGAGCGTTTGCCGCTCATCTCGCGTAAGTTGCACCTCCTAACGTTGGCAGTGGCATAGGCCAGTATCTGGTCAAAGGCAGTGCTCTGATAGTATGTACTATCGGGATTCTGTACGAAGTACATGTACATGCGTCCCTGCTTTAGCATGATTTTCTCACAACCCAGCTGTTTGCCCATTCTGCGCAGCGGAACCACATGGAGCAGTTCTTCGGCCACATGTGGCATCTGTCCGAAGCGGTCAGTCAGCCTTGACTTGTAAGCTTCCAGCTCCTTGTCGTCGCAGATATTGTCCAGTTCGCGGTAGAGCAGCATACGCTCTGAGTCGCTAGGCACATACTGGTCGGGGAAGAACATCTCCAAGTCGGACTCCAAAGCGCAGTCATCAACCCATTGAACATTGAACATTGAACATTGAACATTATTTGCTACCACATTCTTTTGCCCAGTAGAATGGTCAATGGTCAATGATGAATGGTCAACGGATTCATTGCGGAGTTCGGCCATTGCCTCTTTGAGTATTTTCTGGTAGGTCTCGTAGCCGAGGTCGCTGATGAATCCACTCTGTTCTGCTCCGAGCAGGTTTCCAGCTCCGCGTATGTCAAGGTCTTGCATGGCAATGTTGATGCCACTGCCCAGGTCGGAGAAATTCTCCAATGCCTCCAGTCTGCGACGGCTGTCGGGTTGCAGAGCAGCCAGCGGTGGTGCCAACAGGTAGCAGAAAGCCTTTCGGTTTCCGCGCCCCACGCGCCCTCGCATCTGGTGCAGGTCACTCAGTCCGAAGTAATGAGCATTGTTGATGATGATGGTATTGGCATTGGGTATGTCAATGCCGTTTTCGATGATGGTGGTAGAAAGCAGCACATCGTAGTCGTAGTTGGAGAAGTCGAGAACGATGCGCTCCAGCTCCTCTGGCTTCATCTGCCCATGTCCAACGGCGACGCGGCAGTCGGGTACATATTTCTCAATAATCTCCTTAATGTGCGTTAGGTCGCTTATGTGGTTGTTGACAAAGAAAACCTGTCCGTTGCGGCTCATCTCGAAGTTGATGGCTTCAGCAATTATCTCGGCCGAGAAGGTGTGTATCTCTGTCTGAATGGGGTATCTGTTTGGGGGCGGTGTCTGTATGACGCTTAGGTCGCGCGCTCCCATAAGCGAGAACTGCAACGTGCGTGGTATTGGCGTGGCGCTCATGGTAAGGGTGTCTACATTGGTCTTGAGCTGTCTCAGCTTCTCCTTGGTAGACACTCCGAACTTCTGCTCCTCATCGATAATCAAGAGTCCCAGGTCGTGAAACTTTACAGATTTCCCTATAAGCTTGTGTGTGCCAATCACTATGTCAATCTTGCCGCTAGCAAGGTCTTTGAGCAGCTCTGTGGTCTTGGCTGCCGAGCGTGCCCTTGTGAGATAGTCCACGCGTACAGGCATGTCTTTAAGACGCGACGTGAAAGTACGGAAATGCTGATAGGCCAGCACTGTCGTAGGAACAAGCACTGCCACCTGCTTGCCATCGACGGCAGCCTTAAAGGCGGCACGTATGGCCACCTCGGTCTTACCGAAGCCGACGTCACCGCATACCAGGCGGTCCATAGGCTGCGGCCGCTCCATATCGGCCTTTACGTCTTGTGTGGCCTTCAGCTGGTCGGGGGTATCTTCATAGATGAACGATGCCTCGAGTTCATGCTGCATGTAACTGTCGTGGCTGAAGGCAAACCCTCGCTGCTGGCGACGTGTAGCATAAAGGCGTATCAGGTCGCGAGCAATGTCTTTGATGTGCTTTTTAGTGCGCTCCTTGAGCCGTTCCCACTGACCTGTGCCAAGTGTGGACAAACGTGGAGCCTGCCCTCCCTCCTGCGACTTGTACTTTGACACCTTATATAAAGAATGTATGGAGACATAGATGGCATCGCCACGCTGGTAAACAATCTTTATCATCTCCTGGAAGGCTTGGGGAGTCTCTCCTCCCACACCATCCGGCTGCGACAAAGTTGCGTTAGAGGGAGAATTAATAGGCATCCTGACCAGTCCGCCAAACTTACCTACGCCATGATCGATATGAACC
>CAMYZK010000361.1 GCA_947303825.1 uncultured Prevotella sp.
CTGATTCATCAACCGAAACTTACGTTCTCCGAGGATGCTATTCTTGGCTGCATCCATGACAGTCTTCCGTTCGGACAACTGACTCTGGAGTTCGGTTCGTTCAGTGGTGAGTTGAGTCAAAACAAAAAGACTGCCGCAGTGATGCAGCAGTCCTCTTTATATAATATAATGTGTACTCAATCAGTTCTTGAAGAAGTCTTTCACAGCCTCGTTGGGCACCATGCGCTCGTCGAAAATGTAAGCGCCTGTCTTTGGACTCTTCACCATCTTGATAACTTTTGTGTATGCGCGACCGTCCGTTTTACCTTCTTGGAGGGTAGCAACCGCTTTCTTTGCCATGTCTCTTGATAGTTATGTTAGTAAATGTTGATAAGAACAGCACTCAGTAGCTGATTACTTTATCTCCTTGTGTACGGTCATTCGCTTGAGGATGGGGTTGTATTTCTTCAACTCCATGCGCTCGGGAGTGTTCTTACGGTTCTTGGTCGTAACGTAGCGGCTTGTTCCAGGCAGACCGCTGTTCTTCATTTCGGTACACTCGAGAATAACCTGTACCCTATTGCCTTTTGCTTTCTTTGATGCCATAGTGCTTATCCTCCTATCACTTTAATATCTTTCCAGTCTACATAGCCCTTAGCAACAGCCTGCTTGAGAGCTGCATCAAGACCCAGCTTATTTATAGTGCGCAGACCTGCGGCACTCACCTTAAGACTAATCCAGCAGTCCTCCTCAACATAGTAGAACTTCTTGCTGAACAGGTTTACGTCGAAGCTTCTCTTTGTGCGGTGCTTCGAGTGAGACACATTGTTGCCAATCTGCGCCTTCTTTCCTGTAATCTGACAAACTTTAGACATTTCTATCTACTTTTTAGTATTCGTTAAATGATACCTATTCCAAACAGGGTGCAAAATTATACTTTTTCCGTGAAACAGCAAAATATTGCAAACAAGAAACCTGTTATTTAAGTTTTTTTTTCTTTTCGGCTTGTTTCCGCAGAGCAGCTGGGTGTTTATTCCTTTGCCTGCCGCGCCTTGAGATATGACAGGAAGAGGTTCAGAGCCTTGCTTGTTGCTATGGCGAGGTTGATGTCGCGCCCGAAGTCTTCGGTGAGCTTCATGGTAACGATGTCGTCCTTGGTGCCGCAGGCCAACCAGATGGTGCCCACGGGAATTGCCGGAGTGCCTCCGCCGGGACCTGCAAAGCCTGTAGATGCTATGGCGTAGTCGACGTGGAGGGCATCGATGGTGCCGCACACCATCTGGCGAGCCACCTCTTCGCACACCGCTGTCTGGTCGGCGATAACGTCGCCGCTCACTCCGAGCATATTGACTTTCACCTCGTCGGCATAGGCTATCACGCCTCCATTGAAATAGTTAGATGCTCCGGGAATGGCAATGATTGCTTCGGCGATGCGTCCGCCGGTGCAGCTCTCTGCCGTTCCGACCTTCAGGCCCGAGGCATAGAGTATGTCGCCTATCTCGCGACTGATTACTTTGTTTTCAAAATTCATATCCGTTATTTGTCTTTGTTGCTTTTATAATATATAATAAGGTGTAAGGCGAGACTTCCGAGCCACCGTCTTACTGGAACGTAACCTTGGAGAAGGCAGGCTTGTCGATAGAGCAGAACTCGCCGTCGTTGTACTTATGGTATGCCGTGACTCCAATCATGGCAGCATTGTCGGTGGTGTAGCTGAACTTTGGGATGTAGATGGTCCACCCGAAGCGGCGCGCATGGTCGCGGAACGCGTTGCGCAAGCCGTTGTTTGCCGACACGCCCCCAGCCACAGCCACGTGCTTGATGCCCGTCTGCTTCACTGCCAGCCGCAGCTTCTTCATCAGTATGTCAACAATGGTGAACTCCAGGCTTGCCGCAAGGTCTTCCTTGTGGTTCTCCACGAAGTCGGGCTCGTCCTCAACCCACTTGCGCAGGTTGTAGAGGAACGAGGTCTTGAGCCCCGAGAAGCTATAGTCGAGTCCTGGAATATGCGGTTCGGCAAACTTGTAGGCATGAGGATCGCCCTGCCGGGCCAGCCTGTCGATGATAGGTCCGCCGGGATAGCCCAGCCCCATCACCTTCGAGCACTTGTCGATGGCCTCTCCGGCGGCATCGTCGATGGTCTGTCCGAGCACCTCCATGTCGTTGTATGCGTTCACCTTCACTATCTGCGAGTTGCCTCCGCTCACGAGCAGGCACAGGAAGGGGAATGGCGGCGGTGTGTAGTTGTCGCCCTCTTCGCGTATGAAGTGTGCCATGACATGACCCTGAAGGTGGTTCACGTCGACCATAGGCACCCCAAGCGACAGTGCCAGTCCCTTGGCAAAGCTCACTCCCACCAGCAGCGACCCCATCAGTCCGGGTCCACGGGTGAAGGCTATGGCCGAGAGCTGCTCCTTGGCCACTCCGGCACGCTTGAGTGCCTCGCTCACCACGGGCACCACATTCTGCTGATGGGCGCGCGAAGCCAGCTCGGGCACCACGCCGCCGTATGCCTCATGCACAGCCTGCGAAGCCGTGACGTTGCTCAGCAGCACCTCGCCGCGCATCACTGCCGCCGACGTGTCGTCGCAGCTGCTCTCGATGGCGAGTATATATACGTCTGATTGTTTCGTCTCCATACTTTCTATGCCCTAAAAGAAACTTTAGGATAAAGTCCTATATCCTTTTAATCTTTAACCTTTTAATCTTTAACCTTTTAACCTTAAACGACTAACCCTTTAACATTTTAATCTTCAACCTTTTAACCTTAAACGGATAACCCTTTA
>CAMYZK010000362.1 GCA_947303825.1 uncultured Prevotella sp.
TTCAGGTTCCGGGTTTCAGGATTCAGGTTCCGGGTTTCAGGATTCAGGTTTCAGGTTTCAGGATTCAGGTTCCGGGTTTCAGGATTCAGGTTCCGGGTTTCAGGATTCAGGTTTCAGGATTCGGGATTCAGGTTCTTCGTTCATCCTCGTGGAGCAGAAGTCGGGCAGGAATGCCAAGATAGAGTATCTGAGCCACGACAGCTACGGTCTTCAGCTGGAGAACCACTACGTGCAGCTGCTGCTCTACTATGGTGTGATGCGCTATAACTTCGGGCTGAGCGACCGTCAGGTGGACATGCGCCTGCTCTACTCGCGCTATCCCGCCGCAAGGGGTCTGCTCACGGTGAACTACTACCGCACGCTGCTGCGTGAGGCCATAAAGCTGCGCAACCAGATAGTGGCTACCGAGCTGCTGATAGCACGTCAGGGCTTCGGACGCATCGTTCCGCTGCTTACCGCCGACTGTATATATAAAGATGTGGTGAAGGACGGTTTCTTCGACCGCTTCGCCAAACGAGAATTGGAAATGATGCAACAGAGCATCACCCAGCTGCAACCGTTGGAGCGTGCCTACTATGAGACGATGATGACCTTTGTCTACCGTGAGCAGGCAGCTGCAAAGCTGGGGTCGGCCGAAGGCAGTCTGCACCACTCGGCAGGCAGTGCCTCCGACCTGTGGCTGATGTCGCTCGATGAAAAGGCAGAGACGGGCAACATAGTCTACGGCATGATGATAGACCGCCTGGAACCTCAAGACACCACCGACGGATGGAGCGTGGTAAGGCTAATACCAGAAAAGGGAGCTTCACTCTTCACTCTTCACTCTTCCCCCAACTTCCGTCCTGGCGACATGGTCTATCTCTATCCCTATACCGACAAGCCCGATGTGAGGCATGCCATGCTGTTCAAGGGACTGATAAAAGAGATGGATGGCGAACAGCTTACCGTTGCCCTTACCAATGTGCAGCACTCTGCCATGGTATTCAACAACGATGATGGCCGCAGGTGGGCGGTGGAGCATGGCGGCAGCGACGTGGGTACCTCGTCGGCCATACGCGCCATGCAGGTCTTTGTCACTGCCAACCCCAGGCGGCGCGCCCTGCTGCTGGGGCAGCGGGAGCCGGAGGCCGACACGCGGCTACGCCTGTCGCGCAGCTACAATGAGCACTACGACGATGTGCTGCTCGCCATACGCCGGGCGCGCGACTACTACCTGCTGATGGGGCCTCCCGGGACGGGGAAGACGTCGCAGGCACTGCGCTTCATTGTTGAGGAAGAGCTGCACTGCGGCTCCAGCATCCTGCTCACAGCCTATACCCACCGTGCCGTAGACGAGATTTGCGCCATGCTGTGCTCGCTGATGCCCAAGGACGGTACCCCCGATGGCACACCTTTCTTCCTGCGACTGGGCAAGGCGGCCTCGTGCGACGCGCGCTACCACGCCTTCCTGCTAGACAGCCAGCTGGCCCATACACACAGGCTTGACGACGCGCGCCAGCTGCTGGAGCAGACACGGATAGTTGTGGGAACGACAGCCACCCTGCAGGCGCAGTCGTACCTGCTGGAGGTGAAACACTTCCATCTGGCCATTGTCGACGAGGCATCGCAGATACTGGAGCCCTCGGTGATAGGCATACTGGCCAGCGATGCCATAGAGCGCTTTGTGCTGGTGGGCGACCACAAGCAGCTGCCTGCCGTGGTGCAGCAGGAGCCGGCACAGAGCCTGGTGACCGACAGGCTGCTGGCAGACATCGGCCTTACCGACTGCCGCCTGTCGCTGTTCGAGCGTCTGCTGCGCTGGGAGCACCGGCAGGGCCGCACACAGTTTACCGGCACGCTGCACCGCCATGGGCGCATGCATCCCGAGGTGGCGGGGTTTACACTTGCCAACTTCTATCAGCGGGAGCAGCTGTGCCCCGTGCCGCTGCCCCACCAGCAGGAGACGGCGCTGAACTATGAGGGGGAGCCCCTCGACGCCCTCGACCTGCAGATAATGAAGCAGCGCATGCTGTTTATTCCCACTCAGCCTGAGCATGGCGAGACAGAACAGGAGGAGGCAGAGATGGTGGCAGACATCATAGGACGCATTTACCGCCTGACAAAAACGAGGTTCAATCCACAGAGCACAATAGGCGTGATAGTGCCCTACCGTCGCCAGATAGCACTCATACAGCAGGCACTGGCAAAGAGGCAGCCACAGGTGCCTCGGGGCATCACCATAGACACCGTGGAGAGATACCAGGGCAGCCAGCGCGACGTCATTGTCTACAGCTTTGCCGTGAGCCACGCCTATCAGCTGGACTTTATCACCGCTAGCACCTTTACCGACGACGACGGGACAATAGTAGACCGAAAGCTGAACGTGGCACTGACAAGAGCGCGGCACCAGAACATCTTAGTGGGGCGACGCGACATACTCTGCCGCGTGCCCCTGTTTGCAAAACTATTTTGAGTTGAGAGTTAAGAGTTGAGTGTTCTTCGCAGAGCGAAGCGGCATAGCCGAGCGGAGAGACTTTTGTTAGAAGTTCTTTGCAAAGCAAAGCGGCAGAGCCGAGCGAAAGGAGTTCTTGGACGAGCCAAGCGGCAGAGCCGAGCGAAAGACAATACCTTGCAAGCGGTAGCAAACTCTACACTCTACACTCTACACTCTACACTAGAAACCATCGCGGTAGCAAACTCTACACTCTACACTCTACACTAGAAAACATCGCGGTAGCCAATTCTTCACTCTTCACTCTTCATTCTTCACTTAATATTGAT
>CAMYZK010000363.1 GCA_947303825.1 uncultured Prevotella sp.
GTTCCTGCCGGGCGCGGGCCTGTCTCCGCAGGAGACCGCGGAGAGGCCTGCCAGAAACTCTTGGAGAAGCACGGCCGTCAGCGTGCCACTGCCTACAGCGGCTCAACGGAGGCCTATAAGAAGATGTGCGACCGCAACGACATTGACCTCATCTACATCGCCACCGACTGGGTACATCACGTGCCCTTGGCCCTCTATGCAATGGAGCATGGCAAGCATGTGGCTATTGAGGTGCCCGCTGCCACAAACCTGGAGGAGATATGGCAGCTCATCAACACCTCGGAACGCACCCGCAAGCATTGTATGATGCTCGAGAACTGCGTTTACGACTTCTTCGAGCTCGCCGCACTGAACATGGCACAGCAGGGACTCTTCGGTGAGGTGCTCCATGTGGAGGGTTCCTATCTGCACAACCTTGACGACTTCTGGACAGCTTACTGGAACAACTGGCGACTCGACTTCAACGCCAAGTATCGCGGCGATGTCTATCCCACGCACGGCATCGGTCCCGACTGTCAGGTGCTGAACATCCACCGCGGCGACCGTATGGACTATCTCGTGGCAATGGACACCAAACCCTATAACGGACCGAAAGTGGTGAAGAAGGTGACGGGCAAGGACTGTCCCGACTTCAAAAACGGCGACCAAACGTCAACGCTTATTCGCACCGTCAACGGCAAGACCATGCTCATCCAGCATGATGTGCTCACGCCGCGTCCCTACAGCCGTATGTACCAGATTGTAGGCAGCGATGGCTACGCCAGCAAGTATCCCGTCAACCAACTGCTCTTCCGTCAGGAGATGCTCAGCAACGACGATGTGCCTGACCATGAGAACCTGAATGCCCACGCTCCCCTACCCCCTGCCCTCTGTCAGGAGATGCTGCACAAGTATCTGCCGTCTTTCGTCAAAGAGTTGGAGGAGACAGCCAAGAAGGTAGGCGGCCACGGCGGCATGGACTTCATCATGGACTACCGCCTCATCTACTGTCTACAGAACGGCCTGCCCCTCGACATGGACGTCTACGATATGGCCGAGTGGTGCTGCTTAGGTGAGCTGACACGCATCTCGATGGAGAACAACTCTGCTCCTGTGGCTATCCCTGACTTCACACGTGGTGCCTGGAACCGCATCGACGGTTTCCGCTATGCATTTAAATAATGAGTAGAGAGGATTTACTTGATGTCATCCGTCAGTTCCGACTGGATGGCTCGCCGCAGGAGATAAAACCATTGGGCAATGGCCTCATCAACGACACCTATCTGGTGATGACGGCTGAGGCCGAGGCCCCTGATTATGTGTTGCAGCGCATCAACAACGCCATCTTCACCGATGTTGACCTGTTGCAGCACAACATCGAGGCTGTCACACGCCATCTGCGTCGCAAGCTCGAGGCCGAGGGATGCACAGACATTCATCGCCGCGTCCTGCAGTTTATGAATGCATCCGGGAAGACCTATTTCTTCGACGGCAAGAACTACTGGCGCATCTCCGTCTTCATCCCCGACTCCATGACGCTAAGTGAGGTTACCCCCGCCACCTCCTATGATGCGGGACGCGCCTTTGGCAGTTTCGAGCAGCAACTCACCGACCTGCCCGAAACGCTGAGCGAGACCATCCCCGATTTCCATAATATGGAGCTGCGTCTGCGCCAATTGCGCGATGCCGTCGATGCCGATGCCGCAGGGCGCGTGGCCACCGTCAAGGACGAGCTGGCGCTGATAGACAAGTATGCCGACGAGATGTGCCAGGCAGAGCGCCTTTATCGTCAGGGGCTGCTGCCCAAGCGCATCTGCCATTGCGATACGAAGGTCAACAACATGCTCTTCGATGCAACGGGGACTTCCGTGCTCTGCGTCATCGACCTCGATACCGTGATGCCCTCTTTCGTCTTCTCCGACTATGGCGATTTCCTGCGAACGGCTGCCAATACCGTTGCCGAAGACTCGCCTGAGCTGGAGCGCATCGCCTTCCGCTGGGACATCTTCGAGGCCTTCACTCGTGGTTATCTGGAGTCAGCTCGCAGCTTTCTCACGCCTATAGAGATGGAGCATCTGCCCTTTGCCGTTGCCCTCTTCCCCATGATGCAGGCCGTGCGTTTCTTGGCCGATTACCTCAATGGCGACGTCTACTACAAAACATCCTATCCTGACCATAACCTCGTCCGCACCCGCAATCAGCTCCGCTATTTCCAGTGCGTAAAGGCCCGTCAGGACGACATGGCATCATTTATCATCGCTTAGATAGCAAAAAAGCCCCCGCTCGGGGGCTTTTTAGTATCCATCCTAGAAGTGTAACCGTAGGTCAAGGCCGACTTGAAGTGGGTTACCCTGCTGGGCAAAATACTTCAGTGTACCAGCCATAGGGCTTTCAGTTGCAAAGGTATTGTATTTAGTGTTGGTCAGATTGCGTCCCCACAGGCTCACAGTAAATAAATCGAAGTCGGCATCGACATGTGCACCCAGCACGGTGTATAGGTCTTGTGCATAGAGGTTGGCATTATCCCAATAGGTCTTTCCGCGCATAGAGACATTGGCACCGAAAGTGAGCGATTTCATGACACCGCCGAAGTCAATGCGATAGTCGGCATGTGCAGCCACCGTGTGCTCCGGCACGAAGGGGACGCGCTTCTTGTTATAGCTTACTTCCTCCAGCTGTCCGCTCTCACCCGTAATACTGTCGGAATATTCCTTAAAGGCAGCGTGGGTATAGCCGTAGTTCAATCCCCACGACAGATGGTCGTCGAAGGC
>CAMYZK010000364.1 GCA_947303825.1 uncultured Prevotella sp.
GCTGTGTCGAAAGCCAATGTCATTCCGCTGTGCCAACACCCACTAGTCCGCTGGCTCGCCGCTGCCGTGATTGCACTGGCGGTCATCGGCGGCGCCACTGCCCTCTTCATGCACAGCAGCGAGGAAGAGGAGTGCGTGGCCTTTATCTACGGTCTGCGGGTGACAGACCAGACGGTGGTCATGGAAGAGCTGAGCCAAACGGCTATGAGCATGGCCGACAGCCGTGGTGACGATGACGTTGCACGGCAACTTGACGAGATGTTTAACTTAGAATAAGCCATAGTGTTATGAGAAAATGGATGATAATGATATTGCTGGCCAGCAGCCCATTGGTTGCCCTGGCTCAGAAAGGACTGCACATCGAGAGCCTGTTCGAGGGCAAGGTGGTGCCACAGGAACGCATGGTGGAGACCAGGGTACGTGGACGTTCGCTCAGCAAATACGGGCTGACCTACTTCCACAGCCTGCGCTTCAGCCTGAAAGGCAAGGAGCAGAAGGAAATCCGCCAACTGCTGAAACAAGACCTGGAAGGCAGGTCTGAGCAGGACTACGAGACATCGTCAGACTACGAGAACTACAAGGTGTTCCTGCAACTGCCGCCGCAAGGCTCCACCAAGCGGATGCTCTGCTACAAGGAGCACTACGAGCAGGTGCTGGTCATCTATATGGAAGGCCCCGATGCCTCGTTCAAGACCTTGGAGAAAATGTCAAACAAATAAATAAACAGATAAGGATTATGAGAAAGACAATGCTCTGCATGGCACTGCTGACGGCAGCAGTGGCTCATGCCACAGTAGACAACGACACAACCATCATCAGCAATGCCCGTCAGGTGATCGTGGTAACCAACGACTCGCTGCAACAAGTGAAAATCCTGGGCAAGGGGAGCGACGAGCACTACGTCTACGAGAACACCATCCAATTGGTGGACACCAACTTCGTCAGTGAGCAACGCTCCTACCACGACCTGAGAGCCATCGGCATGGAACTAAGCAGAAATGGCTGCGAGAAAAAGCACAGCAACTATCTGTCGCTCAACCTCGGTCTGGGTGTGTCGGCGCCAACGAACGTCCCCGACGGCATGACCGTGAAGCCCTTCAGGTCATGGGAGGCGATGGTTTGGATGATGTACAACCATACACCTTTCAAAGGTTTGAACACCTTCTCCACGGGATTAGGATTCACGGCACGTTACTACGGACTCGACTCCAAGCAGATGCTCATGAAGAACGGCCCAACACTCGACTTAGGCACTTTCCCCGCAGGCAGCTACCATCGCAAATCGAGGATATACGTGGGTAGCCTCTCTGTGCCTTTCTTCTATACGCACGACTTCGGCAAGAAGAGCCACCTCAACCTGACGCTGGGTCCTGTCGTGAACTTCAACATTACCGGAAGCCTGAAGAACAGCTATAAGACAAGCGATGACTTTTACGACTACACCACAGAAGCCAAGGCAACAGGCATCGGCTATCGGCCCATCACCGTTGACCTCATGGGTATCCTTCACTATTATGGCCTTGGCATGTACATGAAGTACTCACCGATGAGCGTGCTTAAGGATGGCCGTGGGCCGCAGTTCCATGCGCTCTCCTTCGGCCTTTTCTTCTAAAGCGGAGGAAAAAGCAGAAAAGTTTTTGGTATTTGAGAAAAAAGCCGTATCTTTGCACCCAAAGGATGCAAAGATACGGCTTGAACTATGAATATCATTGAACAGCGACTTTCCGACCTCCGCGAGCTGATGCGGCGCGAACGGCTTGCGGCATTTATCTTTCCCAGTACCGACCCACACCAGAGTGAATATGTGGCCGACCACTGGAAAGGGCGTGAGTTTATATCGGGCTTCAACGGCTCGGCTGGTACTGCGGTGGTGACCATGGACGCTGCCGCCCTGTGGACGGACTCCCGCTATTTCATTGCCGCCGCCGAGCAGCTGAAGGGCACGGAGTTCCAGCTGATGAAACTGAAGATGCCCGGCACACCGACGATAGCCGAGTGGCTTTTAAGTGAAAATTTAAGAGTGAAGAGTGAAGAATTTGCTGCCGCCGTCCCGTCGACCGAAGTCGGTATCGACGGCTGGTGCTGTTCTACGAACGAGGCGAGGCAGCTCATAGCCGACCTGAGGAAGGCAGGCGGACTAACGCTGCGAACGAACCTCGACCTGCTGCGGCAGATATGGCGCAATCGCCCGCCTATGCCCGACAGCAAGGCAGAGATCTATCCGCTGAAACATGCCGGTGAGGCTGCTCACCTCAAGCTGGCTCGCATCCGTCAGGCTCTCCGTGAGCAACGTGCCGACGGTATGCTCATGGCCTCGCTCGACGATATAGCCTGGACGCTGAACCTGCGAGGGCAGGATGTCCACTGCACACCTGTCGTGGTGAGCTACCTGCTTATCTCGCCCTCCAACGCCACCCTTTATATAAATAAGGAGAAACTTACGCCCGAAGTGGAAGCCTATTTGCGGCAGGAGGGCGTAGAGACCGACAGCTACGAAAGGGTGACCCAAGGACTGAAAGACTATTTTGCATACAACATCCTGCTGGATCCCGACGAGGTGAACTATAGCTTATATCAAGTGGTAAGGAACAAGGAGTTGTGGAGCAAAGAGCCGTTAGGTAGCCGTATCGTGGAGGCAGAATCGCCGGTGAAGCGCATGAAGACGGTAAAGAACGCGGAGGAAATAGCGGGTTTTAAGTCTGCGATGCTGCGTGACGGCATCGCTATGGTGAAGTTCCTACGGTGGC
>CAMYZK010000365.1 GCA_947303825.1 uncultured Prevotella sp.
GGAGCCTCACTCCTATATGCTGTGCAAAATGCTGGCAAATGAGATACTGTAGTCCCATCTGTCGGCCATGATGCTCATAGTATGTCTCTGGGCCTGACACGGTGAGTGCAATCATCTCGCCAGCCTTTTCTATTGAAGGCAAGTCGAAAGCTGCTCCTGATTCAGCCTCTCCTCCCGACTGCCAAGGCATGACAGCTGACTCCTGGCGTCGTGTGCAAGCCATCACTGCCAGAGCAATGACTAACAAGAAGAGCCATTCTGCGTTTTTCAGAGGTAGTGGTTTTGTCATTTAGGCATGAGATATTTCCAATGGTCACGACAGGGCATCGAGTTCCTCACTTAAGGTCTCCCATCGCTCCACCTCGATGTCGAGCGCACGCTTTGTATCGGTATATTCTGTTACGAGAGTCATGTCGGAAGCCTTTGCCGGGTCACAGAGCAGCTGGTCCAGCTCTTTAAGGCGCGTCTCCATGCGTGCTATTTTCTTCTCACTTTCCTCGACAGCACGTTCCGCCTTGTGTATCTTCTTCTGCTGTTCCTTACGCTGGGCGTACTCACTGACACCTTTAGTATTACCAGCCATACCACTAGGTTTACTAGTAATACTAGAACTAGAATTACCAGTTCCATTAGAGCCAATAGTCCCTCTTCCCAGCTCGCTCAACTCCCTTATCTTTTTCGCCTGCAGGAAGTCGTAGATGCCTCCAATGTGTTCGCGTACTCTTGCTCCACCGAATTCAAAGACTTTTGTTACCAGTCCATCGAGGAACTCACGGTCATGGCTCACAATGATAGCTGTCCCGTCGAAAGCCTTAATAGCCTCTTTAAGTACATCTTTCGACGGCATGTCTAGATGATTGGTAGGCTCGTCGAGTATCAGCAGGTTGACAGGTTCGAGCAGCAGGCGTATCATAGCCAGTCTGCTGCGCTCTCCACCACTGAGCACTTTCACCTTCTTGTCGCCGTTCTCCCCTCCAAACATGAAAGCCCCGAGTATATCGTTGATGCGCAGTCGCACGTCGCCCTTTGCCACATAGTCTATGGTTTGAAACACAGTGAGAGTCTCGTCAAGCAGCTGTGCCTGATTCTGTGCGAAGTATCCTATCTGCACGTTGTGGCCAATCTTCAGGTTTCCGTCAAAGGGAATTTCCCCCATTATACACTTTACGAGAGTAGACTTTCCTTCTCCGTTCTTTCCCACGAATGCAACCTTCTCTCCCCGCTTGATTGTCAGGTTAACATGGTCGAAGACTACATGTGCGTATGCTTTTCTCACTTCGTCGCAGATTACGGGATAGTCTCCACTGCGCAGACAAGGTGGGAACTTCAGGTGCATGGCCGAGTTGTCCACCTCGTCAATCTCAATAGGTTCCATCTTCTCCAGCTGTCTTATTTTCTGCTGTACCTGAACAGCCTTAGTAGGCTTATAGCGGAAGCGGTTTATAAAGTCCTTCGCATCGGCTATCTCCTTCTGTTGGTTCTCGTATGCACGCATCTGCTGTTCGCGTCTCTCCTGCCTAAGAATAACATACTCTTCGTACTTTACCTTATAGTCGATAATCTTTCCGCAGGAAATCTCCAGTGTGCGATTTGACACATTGTTAATAAACGCGCGGTCGTGCGAAACCAGCACCACGGCTCCGCTCCAGGTAGCCAGCAACTGCTCAAGCCATTGTATCGACTCGATGTCCAGGTGGTTAGTAGGCTCGTCGAGCAGCAGCACGTCGGGATGTCTAAGGAGTATCTTTGCCAATTCTATGCGCATGCGCCATCCTCCGCTGAACTCACTGGTGGGTCGTGCAAAATCGGCGCGCAGGAATCCCAGTCCTGTCAACGTACGCTCAATGGCCGCATCCTGCCCCTCTGCTCCCATCATCAGGTAACGCTCGTGCTCAGAAGTATAGCGCTCCACAAGTTCCATGTAGCTCTCCGACTCATAGTCATCGCGGCTGTTCATCTGGTGCTCCATACTGTCAAGGCGTTCCTTCACCTTCTTTATGTCGGCAAAGGCTTTCTTCGTTTCCTCCATCACGGAAGTCTGGTCTTGCAGGTTCATTACCTGTGGCAGATAGCCTATGGTAACGTCGTTCTGTATACTTACAGTTCCTGCTGTGGGACGTTCTGCACCACAGAGAATCTTCAGAAGTGTCGACTTTCCTGCACCATTCTTTCCAACGAGTGCAATACGGTCTCGTGAGTTTATGACGAAGCTGGCATCGCTAAAGAGCGGTTTCACGCCAAACTCCAGTTTCAGTCCTTCTACTGATATCATTATTATCTCAACTCTTATCAGGGGTTCTTACGTTCCTTAGGTAGTAAGCGGCAAAGCCGAACGCACCCCTATCTGTGGTCTGTCGCCCATTCTGGGCTTAACTTTTAACTCTCAATTCTTAACGATTAACTCCCTCACCTTATCCTCAGCTTGTCGCCCACACGTATACTGTAGTCGGGAGTCAGAGCGTTCATCTTGTACAGCGACTTCAGGCGTATGCCATATTTCTGTGCAATGGAGTACATCGACTCCCCGCTTTTCACCACATGGGGAACCTTCTTGTATTCCTTCGGTGCCTTGCTGCGCTTCTTCTTCAGCCAAATAACCTCCCCCTGCTCCAGTGTGTCGTTCTTGTTACGTTCATTGCGTTTTGCCAGAAGCCGACGCGACACTCCCGTCTCCTCTGAGAGCGAGCGGAATGTGTCGCCACGGCGAACATAGAGGTAATAGTTCTTGTTGAAAGTATAG
>CAMYZK010000366.1 GCA_947303825.1 uncultured Prevotella sp.
ACTATAGTTGACCGAGCTCTCGGAGTTGGAGGACCGGGTGCCGTCGTAGTCTACGCCGAGGCCGCCGCCGCAGTCGATGAACTCTATGCCAAATCCCATCTGGTGTAGTTGCACATAGAACTGGGCTGCTTCGCGCAGAGCGGTGCTGATGCGGCGTATCTTGGTTATCTGGCTGCCGATATGGAAATGGAGAAGCTTGAGGCAATCACGCAGGCCCATCTCATCGAGCAGTTGCAGGGCCATGAGGAGCTCCGAACTGTTGAGACCGAATTTCGAGGCGTCGCCGCCGCTTTCAACCCATTTGCCGCTGCCGCCAGCCGCCAGCTTGATGCGAATTCCCAGGTTAGGACGCACGCCAAGGCGCTTGGCTGTGTCTGCTATAATCTTTAGCTCCGGCAGTTTCTCAATGACGAGGAACACGCGCTTGCCCATCTTCTGTGCCAGCAGGGCCAACTCGATGAAGTTCTGGTCCTTGTGGCCATTACAGATGATGAGGCTGTCGCTGTCCATATTAGTGGCCAGCACAGCGTGGAGCTCTGGCTTGGAGCCGGCTTCGAGTCCGAGGTTGTAGCGCTTGCCGTGGCTGATAATCTCCTCTACTACGGGGCGCATCTGGTTCACTTTCACGGGGAAGATGATGAAGTGTTCGGCCTGGTAGTCGTATTCCTTCGCTGCTTTACGGAAACATTCGTCGGTCTTCTCGATGCGGTTGTCGAGAATGTCGGGGAAGCGTAGCAGCATAGGTGCTGTGACATGACGAGTAGCTAGCTCGTCGACGACTTCCTGTAAGTCGATTTGCACGCTGTTCTTCTTGGGCGACACGTAGACGTGTCCTTTGTCGTTAATGCCAAAGTAACTGACTCCCCAGCCTTTGATGTTGTAAAGCTCTTCGGAGTCTTCGATGCGCCATTTCTTCATTGACATAATAGCGGACCCACTTCCCATCCTTCCCTTCTTGAAATGTCAAGCGTCGCAGAGCGCCGAGCGGTGCGGAGGGGAGTAGATGCCTTTGCTAAAGGTTACTAATTGAATTCATTTGTTGTATAGTGACCACTCCCTCCCAAGGGGAGGGTTAGATGAGTGTCCTTATATTTTCAGCATTTCGCGTATTAGTTTCACGCTTTCCTGTATCTTTACCGAGGTGTCGAGCAGTGAAACGTCGAGCGTGTGCTTGGCCTTAGTGTAGTATGGCTCGCGTTCGACGAGCATCTGACGGATATAATCGTCGAGCTCTTCGGGGGCTTTGCCTTCGAGCAGCGGACGGCGGCCTTTGCCCATACGAAGGTGCATGCCCAGCACTTCGGGCTCTGCCTTGAGGTAGATTGTTTCGGCGAGCGAGTTCATGTAGTCCATGTTGTCGAAGAAACAGGGTGTGCCGCCTCCGCAGCTCACTACCACATTCTCGAACTCAGCCACCTCGTGGAGCATGCGACGCTCAAGGTCGCGAAAGCCTTCCTCGCCACGTTCGGCAAAGATCTCAGGCACGCTGCGATGGTAGCGCATGGTGATATACCAGTCGAGGTCATAGAACGTCACGCCCAGCTCGGCCGCCAGGGCCTTGCCTACGGTGGTCTTGCCGGCTCCCATATATCCTATGAGGATGATACGAATCATTGTTTTCAGTGTGTCGTTTAACGTTTATCGTATAACGTTGAAAGGCTGCGCGACTTACTTCTTGCGGGTGTAGCGCCGGCGTGAGGTGGTGGAGCCCTTGGGACGTTCGTCCTGTTCCTTGATGATGTTCATGCACTCCTCCAGGGTGAGCTCTGCAGCGCGTTTCTGCTGGGGCTTCGACAGGTGGTAGTTGGTGCCTTTGTACACCATATATGGTCCGAACCGACCGTTCACTACTTCGAGCTCCGGTTCTTCGTCGAACGATTTTATGTGGCGGTCTGTCTCGCTCTGCCTCTTGTTCTCTATGAGGTCTATGGCCTGTTCCAACGTTAGTGTGTACGGGTCGAGCGTATCCGGGATGCTGATGAATTTCTTTTGGTTGAGGACGTAGTAGCCGTAGCGGCCTATGCCTACGCTGACCTCATCGCCTTCATACTGCCCGAGAGTGCGCGGCAGGCGGAACAGCTCGAGCGCTTCGTCGAGGGTGATGGTCTCGATGCTTTGTCCTTTGCGCAGTTGAGCAAAGCGCGGCTTCGACGTCTCGCTCGCCTCTCCGAGCTGAGCCACAGGTCCGAAGCGACCTATCTTAACGCTCACAGGGAGGCCCGTCTCCGGGTCGTTGCCCAACACTCGCTCGCCGGCACGTAGTTCGTTCTTGCTGTTTATGGTGGTTTCTACGAGCGGCTCCAGCGTGTCGTAGAAGTTCTGAATCATGCCTTGCCATTCTTCTTTGCCTTCGGCTATGGAGTCAAGTTCCTTTTCTACCTCGGCAGTGAAGTTGTAGTCCATGATGGCGGGGAAGTACTGCATGAGAAAGTCATTCACCACTATGCCCGTATCTGTCGGCACCAGACGGCCGCGCTCGGCACCTAAGGTGACTTTGTTGGCAGCCTTGGTGAGGTTGCCGTCCTTAAGGGTGAGTGTATGCGATATGCGTTCTTCGCCGGGCTTGTCGCTCCTTACCACGTACTCGCGTTGCTGAATGGTGCTGATGGTCGTAGCATAAGTTGCAGGGCGACCTATGCCCAGCTCTTCCATTTTCTTTACGAGGCTTCCTTCGTTGTAGCGCGGTGGGCGCTGTGTGAAACGCTCCGTGGCCAGCACTTCCGTGGCATTGACCTTCTCG
>CAMYZK010000367.1 GCA_947303825.1 uncultured Prevotella sp.
GCTTTCTTGCGCTCCGTGGGTGCTCAGGCGCTTCGCGGAGGTCTCTGCAAAGAACTCTTAACTCTTACCTCGTCTTACTTCTGTAAGAGCAGTACAATCATCTGCAGGCTTAGGTGGAAGAACACTATCTTTGCATTGGCGTTCTGCCCTATGTCGCGAATAGCCAGATTGAGCATGTCGGTGATGGGCAGGATGTTGGCCTCATTGATAAAGGGGGAGAAGTTCTTGGCAAACTGTTCCTCGGCCTGCGACATATAGCACAGCTCCGGTTGCTTGAAGTTATACATAAAGCTCTCGCGCACCATGTGCAGGAAATAGGTCAGGAACCGTTTCTGCTTCTCCCGGCCCAGGGCGGCCAGTGTCTCGCTCCACCCTTTCATGCCCTTCACGTCGCGCCGGTATGCCTGACGCATCAGCAAAATGAAGAGGTCGAGGAACTGGCTGTTCTCTGTGTCTGCTTGGAGCGCGAGCAGGGCCTTCAGCCAGGAGCCGTTAGCTATTCTTGCCACGCGGTGTGCCATGTCAGAGTCTACGGCCCTCCGCTCCACCAATGCCTGCTCTATGACAGTGGTGTCGAGCCGCTTCACGTCTATGCGCTGCACGCGGCTGCGTATGGTCTCCAGCAGACGGTCGGGCTCCTCGCACACCATGATGAAGACGGTCTGGCTGGGAGGCTCCTCAATGAGTTTCAGCAGCTTGTTGGCACACTCGTCGTTCATCCTCTCGGGCAGCCAGATGATGCTCACCTTGTAACCGCCCTGACTGGACTTCAGCGTCAGCTTGCGCACCAGCTCGTCGCTCTCTCCGGCGGTGATAATGGCCTGCTGGTTCAAGGCTCCCATGGCAGCCAGCCACTGGTCTATGGAGAAGTACGGCCCCTCCATCACCAGGCTGTGCCACTCACGGGCAAAGTCGTCGCTTACGGGCTTGTGCGTAGTCCCCATGGAGGGTAGCTTGATGGTGGGGAAGGTGAAATGCAGGTCGGGATGCTCCAGCTTGGCCAGCATCGTGGCTGTTCCCTTGGCCTGCTGCTCACTCTGGCCTGGCCGTGGCATACTAATCAGGTTACATCCAAAGGCAATGGCAAGACCCAGCTTGCCCACGCCCTGCGGACCGCAGAGCATGATGGCATGTGGCAGCCGGTTGTTCTCGGCCATGTCGAGCAGTCGCTGCTTACTCTCATCCTGTCCTATTATCTCGTCAAAGCTCATAATCGTCTTCCTTATTATGTCCCTAAAACATATACTAATCGGGAGGGACGCATGTATCTTTCGCACATTACGTTGGCAAAATTACGAATATTATTTGAATTATGCAAGAATTTTCGTTTTTCTCTCCAACAATTAAGAAAACTAACAAAGTAGCTACACAGGTGCTTCTCATGCTAGCACAGATGCAGTATGTACCGATGAAACCGATGATATTTGAAATATCAGGTTAAGACTATGATTACAGACCTTTCTCGCATGTGGAGTGCTGTATAGTTTCCGATAGGCGGCAAAAGTCTGAAAAAAGTATAAATAATTAATAAAGAGACAAAAGGAAAGTCACTTATTTAGTAACTTTGCACCCTGCAACAATAATTGTCTGACAAAAAGAATACATAATGACGGCTCCCGAATACTTACAGCTGAAGGCTTTCGCCCGCATTGACGGTGTTAAGCTGGCACTGCTGTGGACAGTCAGCTTTGCCTGCTACGTATGGGGGCTCAACTCTCCCTCTCTCACCCTGGTGGCACTGGTACTGGCACTGCTCACACCCTTCGTATGCACTATGATGGTGCGCCGCTTCCGCGACGACAACCTGGAAGGGGTCATCTCGATGGGCAGGGGATGGGGCTACGTGGTCTTCCTGTTCCTCTATGCCAGTCTGCTCTTCGCCGTGGCTCAGTTCATATACTTTGCCTACTTAGACAAAGGGCACTTTGTGAGCGCACTCAGCCAGATGCTGGCAGCACCCGAGAACGCAGCAGCCCTGAGCAAGACAGGACTGGGCAACATGGTGAGCGAAGGAATAAGCCAGCTGACGAACATGAGACCCATAGATCTGGCACTGAACATACTGACCACCAACCTGATGATAGGATGCGTGATGGGTCTGCCCATTGGAGCGCTTTCGAAACGCAACAGGGTGACAAAGGTTTAAGCGGAACCACGAATTACACTAATTACACGAATTTAAACAAATATACGAAAATAGATACCATGGTTGATATATCGGTTGTTATTCCTCTATACAATGAAGAGGAGTCTATTGGCGAGCTATATGCCTGGATAGAGAAGGTGATGGAGCAGAACGGCTTCAGCTACGAGGTAATCTTCATTAGCGACGGCAGCACCGACCGCTCGTGGGACATCATCAGCGAGCTGCACCAGAAGTCGGAGCACGTGAAGGGCATCAAGTTCCGCCGCAACTACGGCAAGAGCCCGGCACTGTACTGCGGCTTTGCCGAGGCTCAGGGCGACGTGGTGATAACGATGGATGCCGACCTACAGGACTCTCCCGACGAGATTCCAGAGCTCTACCGCATGGTGAAGGAAGAAGGCTACGACCTGGTGTCGGGCTACAAGCAGAAACGCTATGACCCACTGTCGAAGACGCTACCCACAAAGCTCTTCAACGCCACTGCACGCCGGGTGAGCGGCATAAAGAACCTGCACGACTTCAACTGCGGCCTGAAGGCCTACCGCCGCGACGTGGTGA
>CAMYZK010000368.1 GCA_947303825.1 uncultured Prevotella sp.
GGAGGCGACTTTTGAAAATTTGGCGTGCCCTTTTTTCAAAAAGAGCACGCTATTTTCAGTAAAACAACTTGTTTTACTAAGTGAATAAGACATATTTCCGGCATGGCCCGTGCTAGTTTCCAGGTGCAAGTAGTGCAACATGTTTTCCGGTTTGCAGGTGCAAGTAGTGCAACATGTTTTACGGTTATCCTTCCTCTATTCGGAATTTATTGTGATTTTGCAGAAAATTCCGAATAAGATGGCACAGTATGTTCAGAGAGAGACCTATCTCCGCCAATTGATGGACAAGAGCATAAAGAATAGGGAAGTAATGCAAGGACTGCAAGTTTTGAAACAGACCGTATGATGTTTTTTATATTTTTGAGTGTTGCGACCATAAAAATCAGCTATGACTGATTGTTACTTTCCACTGCGCTAGTTGTTAAAAAGAATAGCTGAAGCCCAGCCTGACCACCCCCAGGCAGCCGTAACCCAGTTCGCCGAACAGATGAAATGCATCCGAACCCATGTTAAAGCCGATGGGTGTCAGCTGGTAGGCCATGCGCCATTTCACTCTGTCGGTGCTCTCGGTATAGGAAGGCACTTCGGGCACATGATACCAGTCGGTACAAGGAAAGACGCGGTAGTCGAAGCTGAGGTGCTGGTACAGAGCTCCCAAGGCTATGCGAGAATAAACCTGACAGGCATTAGTCTCATACCACTTCAGCCGTAACGACGGTGCCACTGCCATATACCAGCATTTCTCTTCGCCGTCCCTATACTCCAGATAGGGTGTTATCGGTCTCCCTACGAGCTCGGATGTGGCATATTCTCCATAGTACGTCTCTCTCGACAATCCTACACCCAACAGTGCACCAACGGCCCAACGCCGGTTCAGTCGGTAGTGATACTCTATATTGGCCGACAAGTAGGCATCGCCAATTAAGTTTTCAAAATCGCTAAACTCTCTTATATAATAACGCTGTTCATAGCCGTCCACCATGCGGTGCATGTCATGGTCGGCCTGATTGGCCCCAAAGCCAAGGCCTAAACTCAACTCATGAGATTTGTGGTGCTCGGGGTGCCGTTTTATCCGCCGCTGCTGCTCCGCTAATGCCACAAGGCGCAGCGAGTCAGCACGGTAGAGTGAGTCGGCCGCCTGAGCGTCAGCGGCAGGACGGATGAAAAACTGTTTCTGCTTCGGCTCGCTAACGGCATTTGTCAGCAAGTCTACGACCAGTGGCAATCCGAAGTATGTACTCACCCAAGCCCACGGACTGATGGATTTCTGTAGCACAATATCTTTATAGGCGTAGTGCTGAGACGTAATGCGAATGTGCTGCCCGTCAATATGACGGCGCTTCACCGGCAGCGTAACGGGAAGCAAAAGGTCGCGATATTCGCCTCTCGACGTGACGACGGTCACAGGCTCGTCTACTTCGCCATCGATGGTTATCTTTGCCTCTGTACCAGAGAATATCGTGGCACAAGAACTGAACAGTGCTCCAGCAGCCATGCCAAGGCTACACTGCCTCAACATGCTTAAACAACAGGTTATGAAGTGCTTTGTCATCATACAACTGTCTTTTTACTCATTCTTTTATATATATAACGTTACACCAGCAGAAATCTTGCAGCAGTTTCTAAAGATGCTTATCCTAAGTAAGAAAAAACTCCGCTTTTGAAATTAGTGTAATGTAGGAATCTGGAATACATAGTCGCCGTCAGCATCGGTGATGGCGATGAAGCTGTCCTGATGATAAACAGGATGAGGTTTCATAGGCGTTTTCATCTTTGTTGGTTTTTTCAGCGCAAAATTACGCAATTTCTACAGAACCACAAAGACAATGAACGATTTTTATTTTACCAAAATTTTACTACGTCAACAGCTTCTAATACAGTACGTTAATTGGCATAAACGGCATGATCTCACTTTAATAGATTCTTGCGCGCGAACATATATAATTACACTTTCACCTGTACTATGTCGTAGCTGTCTATGGTGCGGCGGTCGTCGCTGACGTTCAGGGCCACGGCAAAGACGGGACGCTCGTCGGAGGCGAACTTCACGGCATAGTCCTTAGCGAGAATCTGCTCAAGGGCCTCCTGCGAAGTCTTGTTGTACTTGAACTCGAGGATGTAGATGGCATCGGGCAGCTTCAGGGCGATGTCCATGCGGCCGTCGCTGGTCTTCTCCTCGGCATGCACGTCGGCACCGATGCCCACCATGAGTGCATAGAAGAGTGCCTGATAGAACTGCTCATCTTGATTCCTGTCGGTCACGTCGTAGGGCAGGCCGGCGTACCACTTGCGTACTGAGTCGAGGAACTGCCCGAAGGTGGCTTCCTTGTCGAGCAGGTCCCAGTAGGCATGTAACATGAGGTCGCGGCTGCCCACATATTTTTCTGTGTAATAGTTGTATAGCGACCGTCCGAAGCCTGTGCGCACCTCCTCGTTTGGAAAGCCCAGCGTAAACACATTGCGGCGGTAGTTGTAGTCCTTCAGTGTGAGGTAGCCGCTCTGGAAGAGCACAGGAATGGGGTCGCTGATTCGCTCTGTGGGCGCGTTGAACTTCTCCATGTCGCACTCCAGCCCTTCCAGCTCTGGCATGACAAGCTGCTTCACGCGCAGCAGGTTGATGAGCGACGACGGTGTGCCGGTGGAGAACCAGTAGTTGTCTATCATGCCCGAGTCGAAGGCATAGAACAGGCTCCAGG
>CAMYZK010000369.1 GCA_947303825.1 uncultured Prevotella sp.
ACAACTGCGGATGGAACGGTGCTATGGATGCTCTCCTGGGTGAGGGCCACGGCAAGAAATATCCAGCTGCCGCCGGCATTGGCACTGTCATGGAGCAGACATGCGTCAACGGCGGTGCCGTCTGGGACGGTCCTGAGCTGACATGGCGCGAGGAGTGCTTCCACGAGGTGAGCCAGTCGGAGGTGAGTGGCTACAAGCGCCGCAACTGGCAGCGGTTCACCAACTTCAACGGTGTGTGGCTCGACATGTTCGGAAAGATTATCGACGGCACCATGTATATCCCCACACGCGAAGAGGTGGTGGGCAAGACAAAGATAGTGGTTGTCAACGATGTCACCAGCGGCAGCGATGAGGATAAATACGCCACCTGGGGCGACCTCTACAACGGCCTGTATAAGCAGACCGACCCCTTCAACCGTAACAACGGACAGTGGATGGACAACTTCTGCTACTTCAAGTCTACGGGGCGTTACGGGGCCATACCCATGGTGACAGGACTCTACGACGAGGCTGCTAATGCCATCCCCGTACAGGTGAAGAAGTCTAAGCGCTCGTCCGTTTGGAGCACCCAGACCAAGAAGGTCAACGCCTTCAACGAGCAATACCCCGAGGTGTCTACAGGCGACCTCTACGTCAACCGCTACCGCAACCAGCTGGTCACCTACACCCCATATACCTATCTTAATAAGAAGACCACGGCATCGGCCGTCATCCCCCTGCAGTACAACACCTGCGAGACGATGGAGCTGCAGTACGGCAAGCTCTCGGCAGGCGTCATCCGCGAGTATGCCGACCATATTGACTTCTATCTGAACAACTACCGCAGCGACTCCACGGCACAGCGCACCGACATCATCACCATCAAGGGAGCCACCGAGCAGCCCACCTATACCATGACCAAGCACAAGGTGGGCACGACAACTGTCTCGGGCAGTGCTACCGAGAAGTTCGAGGACGGAGTGTATACCCTCACCGTGAAGCACAACGGTGCTGTCGACATACGGCTCAACTGTACTGGCTCTGCCGACCGCAGCGATGCCACCGATGCTATCGCCGAACCCGCACCTCTGCCACTGCCACAGCTGCCCGAACTCTATCGCGGCCCCATCATCATAGAGGCCGAGGATATGGACTTCAAGAACATCAAGTCGTGTGTCACCGACCCCTATGGATGGTATCGCAGCGAGCGCGGACATGCCGGCAACGGTTTTATGGACATGGGAACCAATACCTCTGGCGCACTGCGTCACCAGCTTAAGCTCAAAGCCGGACAGGAGGGCAACTACGTCATCAGCGTGCGCTATACATGCGACTCGAAGGCAGGAAATATTACTGTCAGCGTAAACGGGACCAAGAACACCGTGGCGTGCGAGAAGACTGCCACCAACGAGTGGCGCAACGTCACCGTCGAAGGAACGATGAAGGAAGGCTCCAACACCCTCATCATTACCAATGCCGGGGCACTGCCCATGTATATCGACCAGGTGGTATACCGCCCTGCCGATGTAGAGGAGATGAAATACTTCGTCAGCGTGCGAGGAGCTAAGAACGGCACCGTCACTGCCGATAAGACAGAGGCTGCCGAGGGAGAGACGGTCACCCTTACCGTCATTCCCGAAGAGGGCTACCGCCTCACGCAGCTGCGACTGGTCAACTCGGTGTTCTACACGCTGGAGAAGACCATTGCCGTGACTGGCAACAACGAGGTGACCTTCAGCATGCCCAACGACAACGTCACTATACAGCCCGTCTTTGCCGATGCCTCGGCTGTCTACAAGCTCGACTTCTCAAGTGTAGACAACGGAACGCTTCCTCCGGGATGGCGATGCACCCAGGAGAATGGAGAAGTTCACGAATACCCTAACAGCTACTCTCTGGGAGCACGCACCATGGCTGGCTTCAGCGGTCATCAGGGCAAGGCCGTCTACTGGCGTGAGCAGAGTGCCGAGTACGGACGGCAGGCGGCTTTCCCGCTGACGCTCGATGCCGGCGACTACAAGCTCACCTACGCTATGGCAGCATGGAAACAGTCGCCAAAGTATAAGGTGCAGATCCTCGACAAGGCAACGGGCAGCCTCATTGCCGAGTCGGCCACCCTCACCGCAAGTCCCAACGCCAACGGAAACAGCGGGGCTAGCGTCTCGTCGGCCACCAACCGCACCCTGTCGTTCTCTGTCACCAAGAAGGGCGACTACGTCATCAGCTTCACCAACCAGAGCAACAGCAGCGACTACGACGAGTACCTGCTGCTGGAGTGCAGCATCAACGCCGTCTATGCGCCTAGCGACATACAGCTCACACACGCCGACGGCTCGGCAACCACCATCTACGACATGCGTGGCGTCAAGCAGACATCGCTCCGACCCGGACTGAACATCATCCGTACTCCCGACGGAAAGATAAGGAAATACAACTTTCGTAAGTAAAAACTACCACAGATTCTTGCGTCCCTGCGGTTCTTTCAGTCGCTTCGCTTCGTGAAAGCGGCAGAGCCGAGCGGCAAGCGGCAGAGCCGAGCGACGCAGAAGACACAGATTTTTCTAATAAGGATTAAGCCGTTAACGGCTGATTTCACAGATTGCTACGCGCAGCCAATCCATGTAATCCGAAATAATCTGAGGAATAGTCGAGACTGTGCGCAGCAAAAAAATCTGTTAAATCCGTTAAATCTGTGGTAGAAAAGCGCTCGGCGA
>CAMYZK010000370.1 GCA_947303825.1 uncultured Prevotella sp.
ACTATATGTGCCGAGCACCCAAAGATGAATCCGCACATACCGCAGATGCAACAGGTGCTGGCCGATGTGATAGGTTGCGACACAGACCAGATATCCATTAAGGCCACCACTACCGAGCGACTGGGCTTCACAGGTCGTGAGGAAGGTATTTCGGCCTATGCCACGGTGCTTATCGTTAAGAGTTAAGAGACTTTTGTTTAGAGACTAGCCCCAGCGGGGCAACAGACTACAGGCAGGGGTGAAGCCCCTGTTAAGAGATATGACAACTACTTGGAAAACAAATCTAGAAGAAACAAAACAACGATACATTGACTGGTGGAACCATAGAGGCATTGTCCTTAACATGTGGGAGCACTTCCAGCAGGGGGTGGCACCACATGCCGACGTGCCGGCACCAAAGCCTCCGAAGGACTTGAACCAGAAATGGTTCGACCCAGAGTGGCGTGCCGAATACCTCGACTGGTATGTCGCCCACTCATGCCTGAAGGCCGACATCCTGCCTGTGGCAAACACGCAGCTCGGGCCCGGCTCGCTGGCGGCCATCCTCGGTGGTGTCTTCGAGGGAGGCGACGATACCATCTGGATTCATCCCCGCCCTGCGGTCGACGGTTCCGCCGTCGACGAAATCAAGTTCGACCCCAACCATCCCAACTGGCTGTTGCACAAAGACCTGCTAAGGGCATGCAAACGCAAGGCCCAGGGGCACTACTACGTGGGCATGCCCGACCTTATGGAGGGGCTCGACGTGCTAGCGGCACTTAAGGGCACAGACAAGGTACTCCTCGACACCGTGATGCAGCCCGAGGTGCTGGAAAGGCAGATGCAGCAGATAAACGACATCTATTTCAAGGTGTTCGACGAGCTCTACGACATTATTCGCGAGGGCGACGAGATGGCGTTCTGCTATTTCTCCTCATGGGCACCCGGCAAGATGTCGAAGCTGCAGAGCGACATCTCGACAATGATAAGCAAGGATGACTATCGCCGCTTTGTGCAGCCTTTCATACGTGAGCAGTGCCAGAAGATAGACTACACCCTCTACCACCTTGACGGCGTTGGTGCTATGCACCACCTCGATGCCTTGTTGGAAATAGAGGAGCTGAACGCCATACAGTGGACACCCGGCGTGGGCGAGCCGCAGGGTGGCAGTCCTAAGTGGTACGACCTGTACAAGAAGATACTGGCGGCGGGCAAGAGCATCATGGCCTGCTGGGTGACGCTCGACGAGCTGCGTCCGCTGCTCGACAACATCGGGGGCAACGGTGTGCATATAGAGATGGACTTCCACAACGAGGACGAGGTGGAGCAGGCCATGCGCATCGTGGAGGAATATCAGGAGAGTGAAGAGTTAAGAGTTAAGAGTGAAGAATTTGCTACCGCTATTAGTATTTCTACAGAGATGGACGATGTTGACCGCGAGGTGAAATCTATCATACAGAACGTGGAAACTGGTATGGAAGAAAGCCATGCATCAGCCGATTCTTCACTCTTCACTCTTCACTCTTCACCAGCTTTAGCCGACTCTTCACTCTTCACTCTTCACTCTTCATTTAATAGGATTCTCGTTCTCGACGGTGCCATGGGAACGATGATACAGCAGTACCAGTTGCGCGAAGAAGACTATCGCGGTGCCCGCTTCTCCCAGCATCCTCACGAGTTGAAAGGCTGCAATGACATCCTCTCACTTACCGCCCCCTTCATTGTGCGTGACATACACCGCAAGTACCTTGCTGCAGGTGCCGACATCATTGAGACAAACACCTTCAATGCACAGCGCATTTCTCTAGCCGACTATGGCTTGCAGCATAATGTGCGCGACATCAATCTTGCAGCCGTCGCTATTGCCCGCCACTGCGCCGATGAGTTCTCCTCGTCGCAAAAGCCCCGCTATGTGGCAGGTAGCATAGGACCCACCAGCCGCACCTTTGTGAGTGAAGAAGGAAAAGAAGGTAGGCAGCAGTTTGCTGCTGCACTCCGGGAGGCCTACGAAGAGCAGATACGTGCTTTGGCCGATGGCGGTGTAGATGCCCTGCTCATAGAGACCATCTTCGATGTGGAGAATGCCCGTATAGCAATAGAGGCAGCGCGTGCCGTTGCCCCGCAACTGCCCATCATGCTCAGCTTTAGTGTCTCTACTCCCGATGGGCATAACATGCTGGGGCAGAGCATTACCGATTTCTTGAGTGAAGAGGTGCAGAGACAGGCAGCTGCTGGACAGAAACCGTTCTTCTCTGTAGGCATCAACTGCCTCTCTGACGTCAGGCTTATGACACCCCTTGTCTGCCAGCTGGCTCAGTTTGGTACGGGGGTGAGCCTCTATCCCAACGCGGGAGTCCCCGATGCCAGAGGCTGCTACGCCAAGACCCCCGAAAGCCTTCTGGCCGACGTATGGCCTTTGCTGGAAAACCACCGCCTCAGCATCATTGGAGGATGCTGCGGCACTACCGATGCTCACATACGTCTCATGGAAAAGGCTGTGGAGCCTGTAGCAGGAGTAAGGCTGTCCCCCCTTGATATTCGGGCTTCCCATTCCTCCTGTCCCCCACCCCATCTCACTCCGTCCCACTCCAGTCCCACTCCATCCCCCTCCGTCCCCCCTCGTCCCACTCCGCCCCACACCAGTCCCACACCGTCTCACCCCCTCTTCTCCGCCATTCTCCATGGCAAGAGCG
>CAMYZK010000371.1 GCA_947303825.1 uncultured Prevotella sp.
TGTTGATCCATATACTTTCTGCAAGCTTGTGTTAGAAAGATGTGATATGTTTGAACTCTACCGTTTAAACAGAAATGGTTCTTCACCAATTTAGGTGCAGAATCTTAGCGCTTGTGGCCTGCCTTGATAGATCATCTTGGCTCTGAGTGGTGCTATTCCAGCCCTGTTGTACATGCTTCGCTTGATTGCTTTTCCTCTGTTGACATTTCCCTCCAGTAATGCATTTGAGAAGTTAGTCATACACGCCTGTTCTACCGCCATGGCATCTTTCTTGATGTACTGTGAAAAGGAGTAGATTTTGCTGTAGTGACATGCCTCTGCCTCTTTTATCCATGTGCTGATGTCAGGGGCTCCTTCCCTGCCGTGTATCATGTCGCAGAAGTGGATGCATACGTCCATGACCTGTCCGATATGCGGATGCGTCTTGTTCAGCAGGAGGAGTTTCTCGGATGCGGTCTTTCCTGTAAGCATGTAGTTCCATATGGATCTCCTGCTTATCTTGATGCTTCCCTCCTTCTGGTTCTCGTTGCAGTTCCTGATACTCTTCCTCAGTTCACCATATTTCTTTGTGATAGATCTCATGCACCTGTGTACAAGCGCGGAAGAGAGGGCTCCGTCGAGATGTTTGCAGACCACCTCTGGTGTAATCGTCCTTGATGCGATGATGTGTGCCATCCTCCTTGCAGCGGAGAGTACCTTCATCTGGTCGCCGGAGAGCACCTTTGAGATGTCTGTATGCAGCTTTTTGTACACTTTCTGCGACTTAAATCCTAGTTGTCGGCTGATCTCTGCAATGCTCTTCCCCTCATCCTTAAGCTTGCGAATCTGGTAGTATTCACGCACCCTGGTACGATGCCTTTCTTCACCCATGCCAAGCATGTCGTCAAAGATGAGACTATATGCCTCTTCCTCAGTTGGATATGGGTACTCCATCTTCTGCTTCTTCTTGCCAAGAAGGTCCCTTACCAGGTCTACCGCTGTTTCCTTGAGGTTCTTTACCAGATGGAAACGGTCGGACACCTGTACGATATCAGGAGAGGCTGACGCTATGATGTCCGCATAAGACTGGCTTCCGTCTCTGGTAACCAGCTTTATCTCCTTATGCTCCGCCAGCCATTCGCCTATCTCCTCACCGTAGCGGGAATCGAAGACGGCCAGTGTATCCCTGGTATAGTGGTCAACAATTGTGCATGCATAGACACGCCCTTTCTTCTTGGCGAAATCATCTATCCCGACATACCCGCTTGTGCGTACCTGCGGATTGTATATTCCTATGTGACGAACCAGCCGGTGGCATGTCGATGCACTCGTACGGATATGCTGATATGACAGGGTGCGTACGGCCGAGGCTGCTGGCTGGTTGAGGGCCTCGTGCCTGATGCGTTCATGTACGTCATGCGTCGTTCTCATATAGGGAGCCGTCATTTTCAGTGGTTCTGCAAATATCTTTCTTTCACATTCGGGATTGCAGCAGCGGAAATGCCGTGTGTTGACCAGAAGTGTCACTTCCTTGCCGAAAAATTCCAGGTCCTGTAATTTGCGAGGACGATAGCTGTGGACACTATGGCTCCTACGACCGCAGCACGGGCACGGAGCTGTATGGCCCCGGGGACTTGCTGTGACCACCAGACCGCTCTCAGTCTGGTACATTCCTTCAAGTTTAACCTGCCAATCCTTGCATTTTGCACGAATTAGACGACTTACTTGGCCTAAAACTTGTTTGAGACCATTTTTTGTGCTATATTTGCACATTGTAGGGGTGCGCTTCTTTGTCTTTTTTTCACACATAAAGATACAAAAAAATACGCACTCCTGCAACTTTTTAACTATATATTATTCAGTCATTTGCAACTAATTTGGATGTTTTATTTCTGCACCTAAATTGGTGAAGAACCCAGTTGCGAATCGTCGTAACTGCTCTTCTCTTTTTTTCTGTCTTACCTTTATAGGGTAAGCATTCGATAAACTACAGGTACTAAAACCTGCATGATAAAGTTACAGCGACTATCACTTTATGTTGGAGTTGATAGTCGCTGTAATCTTTTGTACCTATATGCTTTAGTAGTTCTATACCTCGTCACGCAGTTTTGTCATAATTGCTTCCGGATGCAGTGCCTTCCATTTGTGTGGGAGCAGTTCTACGAGTTCTTCGTGCGTTTCCTTGGTCATGTATGGCATTTGTGAGATGATGTCATTGAGGTAAAGTCTTGGATTGACATCGTGGTTTCGGCATGTTGCCAGCAGGGAGTTTACGATGCACATATTCATGGCAGCCTCATGGTTTCCGCAGAAGAGGTAGTTTTTACGTCCGAGTGTTATCGGACGGATCTCGTTTTCTGCGAGGTTATTATCCAAGAGTAGCCTTCCGTCGTCAAGGTAGTGCATCATGTTGTCCCATCTGGTGTAGGCATACGTGATGGCCTTGCCTATCTGTGAGGATTCGCTATACTTTATGCCTTCGGTTTCCATCCATAGCTTCATGGCTTCCATGATAGGACGTGCCAGTTCGTTACGCTTGGCTTTTCGCTCGTCAGCAGAGAGATTGGCTTCATCGCACAGGCGCTCTATCTTATAGAGGTGTTGTATCTGCGTGAGTGCATGCTGTGCTATTGCCTTATTTTCATCGAGTGCCTGCTCGAAGTGGCGGCGTATATGCACCATGCAGTTAACC
>CAMYZK010000372.1 GCA_947303825.1 uncultured Prevotella sp.
CTGGAATAAAGGGCAGATGGCATGTAGTAAAGAACAATCCCACTGTAGTCTGCGACACGGGCCACAATGTCGGGGCGTGGCAATACCTCAGCAAGCAGCTGGCACAGCAACAGTGCCGGGAGCTGCGTATCGTGATGGGCATTTTGGAAGACAAAGACATATATGCCATAATGTCATTGCTGCCCAAGAATGCACACTATTATTGGACAAAGGGAAATAGCAAGCGTGCGTTTCCAGAGACCTCGCTTAAGGTTTTTGGCGAACAGTTCGGACTGCATGGCGACTGCTATTCCAATGTAGAAAAAGCCTATCAGGCTGCATGTAATGCTTCTTCTAGCGACGATTTCATTTTCATTGGAGGCAGTACATACGTAGTGGCAGATTTCCTGAAAAAATGCATTTAGTTATCTTTAACAACATTTTTTGCCGATATGCTTGCGCATGTCGGCTTTTTTGTGTAGTTTTGCAAAAAGATTTTTAACTAAAAACATAACATTATGGCAAACTCATCAGAAAATGCAAATCTTTGTGGCTTGAAGCGCGAAGATTTTCAGACCACTATCAATGGTAAGAAAACCGACCTTTACATCCTTCGCAACCGCAAAGGTTACGAAGTAGCAATCACCAACTATGGCGGTGCCGTCTGTGCCATCATGGTGCCCGACAAGAACGGTAATGTGGGCAATGTGATTCAGGGATACGACAACATCCAGCAGCTCATCAATGCTCCCGAGCCATTCCTCTCAACACTCATCGGACGCTGGGGCAACCGTATCTGCAAGGGACAGTTCACCCTCAACGGCAAGGAGTATCAGCTGGCCATCAACAACGGCGTGAACCACTTGCACGGCGGTCCGAAAGGATTCCATGCGCGCGTGTGGGATGCCAAGCAGATGGGGCCACGCTCCCTGGCCTTGCACCGCATATCGTCATACGGAGAGGAAGGCTTCACTGGCGAAGTAGACATCACCGTGGAGTTCACCTTTACCGATGCCAATGAGCTGGTGCTGGAGTATCTGGCTTCGACAAACAAGAAGACCATCATCAACCTCACACACCACGCCTTCTTCTCTCTGGCAGGAACAGCCGACCCCACACCGACTATTGACAACCAGATAATGGAAATCAATGCCGACTTCTACATTCCGACAGACGAGACAGCAATCCCGACAGGCGAGATACTGAAGGTGGAAGGCACACCATTCGACTTCCGCACCCCGAAACCCATAGGACAGGACATCGATGCCGATAATGAGCAGATAAAGTTTGGCAACGGCTACGACCACAACTATGTGCTCAACAAGAAAGAGGAAGGCGAGCTAAGCTTTGCAGCAAGAATAACAGAGCCTGTAAGCGGCAGAACTTTAGAGTGTTACACCACTGAGCCTGGTGTACAGCTTTATACTGGAAACTATCTTACCGGTGACTATAAGGGAGCAAACGGAGCCACATTCCCACGCCGCTCCGCCGTCTGCCTGGAGTGCCAACACTTCCCCGACAGCCCCAACCGTCCGTACTTCCCCAGCGTTGTGCTCAATCCGCACCACCGCTACAAGCAGAAGACCATATACCGGTTCGGTATAGCAGAGTGATGATCTGAGAATATCATTTCCAGTATTCGCAACCCCAAGAAACAAATCCCCCCAAAAAATCAAACAGAACAAAGATGTCACAAAAGAATAAAAATACACAGTTGGTGGCCATCATCACCATGTGCTTTATCTTCGCAATGATAAGCTTCGTCACCAACATGGGTGCTCCTTTCGGCAACATCTGGGGCGAGCATTTCCCCTTTGCCAAGGCATGGGGTAACCTGATGAACTTTGCCGCTTACCTCTTCATGGGTATTCCGGCAGGTAAGATGCTCATCAAGTACGGCTACAAGAAGACGGCCCTCATTGCCCTCATCGTGGGTATTGTTGGCCTGCTTATACAGTATCTCTCCAGCCTCGTAGGCGCCGGCACAGAAGTGTTCACATGGTCAAACTATGAGACAACGAAGTGGGTGGATGGCGTAAAGCAGACCTTCACGCAGGACATACATGTAACCCTGAACCTCTTCATCTACCTGCTTGGTGCTTTTATCTGCGGTTTCTGCGTCTGCATGCTGAACACCGTGGTGAACCCCATGCTGAACCTTCTTGGCGGCGGTGGAAACAAGGGTAACCAGCTCATTCAGATTGGCGGTACGATGAACTCGCTGACGGCTACGCTGACACCATTGCTTTCAGGCATATTGGTGGGCGAAGTGACGAAGGACACCAAGATGGGCGACGTTGCTCCACTGCTTTTCATAGGCATTGCCGTGTTTGCCATCTCCTACTTGATCATCAGACGTGTGCAGATTCCTGAGCCCACTCTTGGAAAGGAACAGCCTAAATATGAGCGCAGCCCTCTGGCATTCCGCCACTGTCTGCTCGGCGTCATCGCCATCTTCTTCTATGTGGGTGTAGAGATTGGCATCCCCATGGAGCTCAACTTCTACGTTACCGACTTTACCAAGGGGTCGGCAGCCATCGGCGGCACTCTTGCTGCTGCCTACTGGTTGATGATGCTTGTGGGTCGTGCCACTTCCAGCGCCATCTCAGGCAAGGTTTCTACAAGGGTTCAGCTCACCGCAGTATCGTCGGTGGCCATCATCCTGCTGCTCATAGCTATCTTCAT
>CAMYZK010000373.1 GCA_947303825.1 uncultured Prevotella sp.
AGCCAAACGTCTAACACTGGCTTCCGCCGCCTTGTGATGCTTAGGAACAGCCGCCTTGATATGGACGGTGATATGTATTTCCAGGAAAGCAACAATTCCTATATGGAAGATAAGAGCTTGGTGAACGTGGGTGGCAAGTTCGTTGTTCCTAATGATGGTGCCTGTATGTACGCTCCGACCGCTGAAGGCGAATTCGCCATCTTGAAGATTGCTGGCAATATTGAGATGGCCAAATGGTGTGCCATGATCAGGCCCAATGATGGTATTCTCTATTTGGACTGGGCACATGCTGCACAAGGTGTGAACTATTCTACTATCGCTAACAAGGAGAATTATTCAGATCAGGATGCTGTCACGCATATGGAGGAGAAGATGGCTTATGGACTCATCTCAGAGAGTACCGCACCTTCTGCTATAAGTATACCAAAGGCAACATCGGCCAGCGACTGTACGGGCAATGGCTATAACACCACAATTACACATGTGGAAGAATTCCAGGAAATAACGAGTTCCTTCCGCGTCTGCTTCGAAGACCAGTTCCCCAGCCCAGGCGATTATGACTTCAACGACTGTGTCCTCACTGTGACGTCTACCGTCAAGGGAACGAATGTAACGGTAAAGGTAAGTCTTGACGCAGTAGGTGCTACGAAGCAGATAGCTGCTGCCATGCGTATCAAGGGACTCTCACCAAATGCCGTAGTCAGTGCTGCAAATACCCTTACGGATCATGCTGCCACCTACGGGTCGATGAGAGTCATTACGCCTTGCAAAAATGACAAGGGTAACACTCTGTTCTACGTAGATCCAGAAGGTTTGGGTATGGATGCTGAAGGTAATCAGATAAATGACTTTGTTGTGAGCTTGTTTAACGATGCTCATTGGGTCATGTCGAGGACTGATGCCAGTGGCAACAACCAGTATATGCACAGCTATTTCTACAATACTGTAGACAAGAGTATCACCAACAATCAGTTTGCGAAGATTGCTTCACCAGTTGAGATGACGCTCACGTTTACACTTGACACTGAGGCCAACGCACAGCTCTTTAACGATGTCAGCAAGTATGACATCTTCATCATTGAGAAATACAGCGGTCGTGAATGGGAGGTTCATACCTATCCGTTTAAGTTTGACCAGGTGATAGCTCAGTGGGCCAACTATGTAGACAAACTTACTCCTTATATTGAGAGTTCTACAAGTAATTATCCTTGGGCCATTCAGGTTCCTGGCGATTTCCTCTATCCAATAGAGTGGCAGAGCATCAGTGGTAATAAGATTCGGACTACAGACACTGGGGAGTATGGTGTTGAAACTGCAGCCTATCCGCTGTTTAAGTCATGGGCTGTCAATCCTAACAATACTGACAGGAATGTTCAGGAGTGGTATCTGAAAGAGAATATTGAGGACATCAATTTGGTGTGGCAATAGCCACGAAGATGAACGAGAGAACTAAGCAGTTTGTGCTGGCGCACGCCGATGACGACGTGCGCCAGCTTGCGTTAAAAGGCTGCAGGGACACAGAGGTGGATTTTCCCGTGGCCTTGCAGCAGATTAGCGGACGGCAGGCTGCACGAGGCAAGATTCCCTCATGGGCAGCCATCGATGATATCCGCTACCCTATACATCTGTCGATGGAGCAGTGCAGCAGCGAGGCCACTGCCCGCTACAAAGCTCAGCTGGTAACTCACAACTGCCTAAGTTATTTTAGCGACCCCAATAGTTCTAGTGGTCACTACCGCAAGCTTGTTGACCTGACAGGCGGCTTTGGTGTGGATTTTGCCTTTATGGTTAAAAGCTTCGACGAAGGCATATATGTGGAGCACGAAGAGGGTCTGTGTGCCATTGTCCACCACAACCTGCACGTGCTTGCTAACTCTGGCCCCACCCTCCCCATGAGTCCCATAGGGTCCGGCAGCCCTATAGGCCCCATTAACTTCTCTGTGGTTCATGCCGAGGCGGAGGAGTTCTTGCACAGGATGGAGGAGCATGTTACCCTCATCTTTGTTGACCCAGCTCGGCGCGACAAGCATGGCGCACGTACCTATAGCCTTAGCGACTGTACGCCTGACGTCCTGCCGCTGATGGATGAGTTGCTGCGCAAATCCGACTATGTGCTGCTGAAGCTCTCGCCCATGTTGGATTGGCGGAAAGCGATGGCCGATGTGGGCAGTGAGCATGTGGAGCAGGTGCATATTGTAGCTGTGGATGGCGAGTGTAAGGAGCTGCTACTGTTGCTCTCGGCCGAGGGCTCGCAGCAGCCGCTGCTTGTCTGCAGCAACGACAACCAGCAGGAGACTTTCGCGCTGAAAGCCGGGAATGACCCTGATACAGCCAGTAAAACCAGTCTGACTGGCAAAACCAGTCTGGCTAGTGAAACGAGTACAACTAGTACAACCTGGGGAAATGCGCCGTTCTTTCTCTATGAGCCAAATGCCGCATTGATGAAGGGCGGCTTTTTCGAAGAATTAGCGCAGCGCTATGCCGTAAGACCTTTGGCGCCCAACAGCCACCTCTTCACCTCTGATAAGCTAGTGGACAACTTCCCTGGCCGTATTTTCCGTGTAACAGCCATGAGCACGATGAACAAGCAGGAACTGAAAGAAAAGGTGCTACCCTTACAGCAGGCAAACATCAGCGTGCGCAATTTCCCCATGAG
>CAMYZK010000374.1 GCA_947303825.1 uncultured Prevotella sp.
ATCAATACCCTGATGTACATTTTGGCAGGCGTGCTCATTCTCGGAGCCATCAACCAGTATGCATCGCTTGCCAAATTACGCCGCTACGGGCATCTTCCCTTTGGTTACTGGATATGCCCGTCGCTCATTTTACTGGCTGGTGCTGTCATTATTCTCCGCCCCCAGTGGGTGGCCAGTGCTCCACTAGTCATTATTGGCGCCTTCATGATTCTTTATGGAGTTGTGGAGTGCATCAATGCCCTAAAGATACACGCTGAGCGGAAGAAGATGGAACGCCAGCAGGCAGAGGCACTGCCCGAGGGAACAGCCGACGAAGGGGTTTCCACAGAGACACCTGCAACTGAAGAGCCTGCAACTGATACAACAGACAGCCAACAGAACGACACCGGCTCGTTCGGGATTTAAGAAAAATCATTAAAAAATAATCATAACACTATGCAAAAGAAGCTGAAATTAGCAGTGATAGCGCTTTGTTTCCCGCCTATGCTATTTGCACAGACCAACGAGACAGAGACGCAAAAGGCCAATACGCTAAGCGAATCGGCTTTCACATTCACAGAAGCACAGTTGGGAGAAGACGATGACATGTCGCAAAACGTGACGATTATCAACTCAGCCAGCAATGTCTATGCCGGACAAGTTGGTTTCCTATTCTCTCCTGTCCGCTTCCGCTATCGTGCGTTCAATCAGAAATACAATGATGTTTACATCAATGGTACTCCGATGAACGACATGGAGTCAGGCCAGTTCCGTTACTCTTTGGTGGGTGGTCTGAACCAGCAGACAAGAACCGTGGAGTTTGCCTTGCCTTTCGAAAGCAACAACTTTGCCATGACTAACATGGGAGGCTCCAACAACTACAACTTCCGAGCAGGAAGCATGGCTGCCGGACAACGCCTGACCTTGAGCGCTGCCAATCGCAACTACACGTTGCGCGCCATGTACACCTACGCCTCTGGATTCAACAGCAAGGGATGGGCCATTGCCGCGAACCTGACCTACCGGTGGGCTAATCGCGGCTATGTGGAAGGAACGTTCTATAATGCTCTTTCTTATTTCTTTGCAGTTCAGAAGCAATGGAAAAACGGACACTCGCTCTCGCTCTCCACTTGGGGTAATCCTACAGAGCGCTCCACACAGGGTGCCTCAACTGATGAGGCCTACTGGCTTGCCAATGACTATTACTACAACCCCTACTGGGGCTATCAGAACGGCCATAAGCGCAACTCGCGCGTAGTGAACGATTTCGCTCCGTCGGCTATCATGACATGGGATTGGGACATCAACAAGGACACCAAACTCGTGACTTCTGTCTTCGGCAAGTACTCTTGGTATAAGAGCACCAAGCTGAACTACAACAATGCGGAGAACCCGCAGCCCGACTACTGGAAAAACTTGCCCAGCAGCTATTATCAGGTTTGGGTAAATCAAGACCAGATTATTCAGAGCAACGACGAGACCGCTTTTGCTGACTGGACTCGAGCCTATAACTTCTGGACAGGCTCGAAAGCTAATCGCCAGATTAACTGGGACCGCCTCTACTGGTCCAACAAGCAGGCTGCCGCAACAGGTGCCGACGCACTCTATTATGTGCAGGCCAAGCACAACGACAACCTGACGTTCAACATTGCCACGACACTGACAACCAAGCCCAGCAAAAACTCCGTCCTGAACTTCGGCGTGAACTATGGCAACAACAAAGGCCACCATTATCAGACCATGGACGACCTGTTGGGAGGTAACTCGTTCCATAATATCAACTCGTATGCGCTCGGAACATACTCTATTGACAACGACTATGTTCAATACGACCTCAACACCATGGGCATCAACCGCCAGGGAAAGCTTATCTACGAGGGCGACGTATTCGGATATGACTATGATATCAACGTACAGAAAGGCCAGATGTGGAGCACCTATTCTATCAGCTCCAGCAAGCTGCACTGGATGATTGCCGGTAAGTTCGGAGGCACCAACATGTACCGCAAGGGTAACATGCGCAACGGTATGTTCCCGGAACTGTCTTATGGAAAGGGACTTACTGCCGACTTCACGGAAGGTGGTGGCAAGACCAGCCTTACCTTTATTCCCGGCCAAGGACAGAAAGTCTCCGTCGGTGTGGGATATGAGTGGCGTGCTCCGTTGGCTACGGCTGCTTTCGTATCTCCCGAGATGAACAACGACTTCGTGAAGGACCTGAAGAACGAGCGCATACTCAGCAGTGAGTTCAGCTATCAGTTGCAGACTTCATGGCTGCGGGCCAGTCTCAATGCCTATTACAGCCGTCTGGACCATGTGACCGAGTGGCAGAACTTCTATTTCGACGATATCAACTCGTTCTCTTATGTCTCGATGACAGGCATAGAGAAGGAATACTACGGTGTGGAATTGGGCTTGAGCTTCAAGCTGACCTCTTTCCTCGACCTGAATGCCATTGGCACATGGAGCGAGGCGAAGAACACCAACAACGCCAACGTGCGCTATATGAGTTCCACCAAGCGTACCTATACTGACGACATCGTCATGAACAAAAGGATATCTAGAAACACGATCTCATCCACAGGGAAGTCAAAATCGCCATTGCCGGGCACATCAAACCCAGCCGAATATCCACATTCAACACCTACTATAACAAAACCCAATTC
>CAMYZK010000375.1 GCA_947303825.1 uncultured Prevotella sp.
CCGAGCGGTCGAGCGGAAGAATCTTCGACGACAGTCAAAGATACATAATTTATGCTGACAAAAAGCACTATTTTGGGAACATTAACCTTTTGGCCATCAAAGGGATTAATGTACCGCTATGTATTTTCAATGTAAATAATTCATAAAAACACGATGAAAATGTATCTTTGTCAGCAACATTGTTGTATCTTTGCAAGTGTAATATGAATGTTATGTCTAAAGAAACGATAAGACTGTCGGATGTTAGCATCGGTTATAAGACCCGGCAAGGCAACAAGGTTGTTGCCTCTGGTATGACGGCATCTATCTGCAGTGGTGAGCTGACGTGTCTTCTAGGCAGCAATGGTGTTGGCAAGTCAACATTATTGCGAACGCTATCGGGTTTTCTTCCTGTCATCAGTGGAGGAATTGATATTGACGGCAAGCCCCACTACAGCTACAACAGCCATGAGCTTGCACGCAAGGTGGGTGTGGTGCTCACTGAGCGTCCAGAGGTACAACAGATGACGGTCTATGACCTTGTAGCCTTGGGCCGTTCTCCTTATACCGGTTTCTGGGGCAGGCTTAGTGATGCCGACGAGCAAGTAATACGCGATGCCATCTCTCTTGTAGGCATAGGTAACCTCTCCCGCCGTCTTCTTACCACTCTCAGCGATGGCGAGCGACAGAAAGCGTTCATTGCCAAGGCGTTAGCGCAACAGACAGGCATTATTTTCCTTGATGAGCCAACGGCATTTCTCGATTATCCTTCAAAGGTAGAGATACTATTACTGTTGCGTCGCATCTGTCGAGAGCAGCAGAAGACGGTGTTTCTGAGCACCCACGACGTAGAGCTGGTGTTGCAGGTTGCCGACCGTCTGTGGCTGATGCACCCGTCAGGCCATGGCATAGCCATAGGCACGCCTCACGAGCTGGCTTCCACAGGCCAGCTGTCTGCATTCATAGAGCAGGGTGGGGGAGTGAGCTTCGATGCCTCTTCTCTCCGTGTGAGAGTTGTTAAGAGTTAAGAGTTGAGAGACTTTTGTTAGTAGTTCTTTGCAAAGCAAAGCGGCGAAGCCGAGCGAAAGACAATACCCTGCAAGCGGTAGCAAACTCTACACTCTACACTCTTCTAGTTTATCTTATAGTCTAACGCTTCAGTACGTTCAATGAAGTCTATGAGGTAGTGCTTTACGTCGATGTATATGCTTTTCGACTTCAGCAGCACATGATTCTTCCCTGTAGTGTCTCTTAGCTGAATAAACAGTTTTGTCTTTCCGGGATGTTCTTTTATTATCTCTGACAGTTCTGCAACTATAGTATCGTTCAGTGTGTCGCTGTTCATAGATATGGTAATACGGTCGATGGCTTTCTCTTTTACGCCTTGCAGGTATTCAATGTTCGACACTTTCAGGTCTACTATTTTGTCGTTGAACTGGTAGCGTTGCTGTACCTTTCCCTTTATGTAGAGCGAAGCCCCTTCTGTAAACATGCCGTTCCATCGGCCCCAGTCGTCGCCGAACATGGCAAGCTCTCCCGACCCACCAAAATCTTCGAGTGTAACGAATCCGCACGGCACTCCGCGTTTGTCAAAGCGTGTACGCACAGCTGTGACGATGCCCCCCAACACCACCTCCTCGCGGTCGCGCAGCTGGTATATGTCTTGCAGCTCGTCGCAGTGGGTGTTACACAGGTTGTCGAGCACTATCTTGTATTCGTCCAGTGGGTGTGCCGAGAGGTAGATGCCCACTAGGTCGCGCTCCTTGTTCAGGCGTTCTATGTCGCTCCAGCGTATGTCGGTCTTTGGTATGGGTGGTGTGGCTATCTCTATGCTGTCGAAGCCACCGAAGAGTGAGTTCTGTGCCTCGGCCTTTGACTGCTGGTACATCTGTCCGTAGCGCACCAGCGTGTCGATGAACATCTCGCCTTTGGCATTCTCTGTGAAGAAGACCTCGCGCCGTATGCCGAAGCCGTCGAAGCCTCCGCTCAATGCCAGGCTCTCGTATGCCTTGCGGTTTACATTGGCAAAGCTGACGCGCTGGGCAAAGTCGAAGATGTCCTTATACAGTCCGTTGGCGTTGCGCTCGTCTATGATGGCCTGTGCCGCCCCGTCGCCCATGCCCTTTATGGCGGCAAGTCCGAAGCGAATCTCACCTTTTTGGTTCACGCCAAACTTCAGGTACGACTCGTTGACATCCGGTCCCAGTGTGGCAATCCCCATCTGCTTGCACTCATCCATGAGCTTTGTTATCTCTGTTATCTGGTCGCGGCGTCGGCTCATGATGGCAGCCATAAACTCAGCGGGGTAGTTTGCCTTCAGGTAGGCTGTCTGGTAGGCCACCCACGAGTAGCAGGCGGCATGACTCTTGTTGAAGGCATAGCTGGCAAAGGCCTCCCAGTCACTCCATATCTTGTCGAGCACCTTTGCATCGTGTCCGTTCTTCTTCCCTCCCTCGATAAACTTGGGCTTCATGGCGTCTACGATGTCTTTTTTCTTCTTACCCATAGCCTTACGCAGGGCATCGCTCTCACCACGGGTGAAGTCGGCCAGCAGACGCGACAACAACATCACCTGCTCCTGATAGACAGTGATGCCGTAGGTATCCTTCAGATATTTCTCCATGACGGGAATATCGTAGGTGATGGGCTCCTCGCCGT
>CAMYZK010000376.1 GCA_947303825.1 uncultured Prevotella sp.
GCCGTGCATCAAACGGTGTCATTATCATCACAACAAAGAAAGGACAGAGAGAGCAGAAAGCCCAGGTGAGCTACAACGGCAATGTTTCGGTGGGCATAGTGAACAAGACCCTTGACGTAATGGATACCAACGAGTATCTGCCCTACATCAAGAAACTCGTCATGAACACTTATAACATGACAGAGGAGCAATATCTTGCCAGTCCATACTATGCAAACCTTGGATATACCGATGCCAGCGGCAAACAGGTCTTTGCCAACACCGACTGGCAGAAAGAGATTTACCGCACTGCCATCTCTCACGACCACAACCTCACCGTTACGGGTGGACTGAAAAACATGCCCTACCGCATCAGCGTAGGCTATACCGACCAGAACGGTATTGTGAAGACCAGTGACTACCAGCGTCTGACAGCAAGTGTCAACATTTCGCCTTCATTCTATGACAGCCACCTGGTGTTCAACATCAACGCAAAGGGAATGATCTCAAAGACACACTGGAACAGCGGCTCTGCCATCTACAACGCACTGACCATGGACCCCACAAAGCCCATCATGGCTACCACCAAGGACATGATAGAAGGATACGGAGGTTACTGGCAGTGGCCTAGCACATCGGCATGGGCCGATACCAAGTGGACAGCCAACAAGAACTCACTGGCTCCCCAGAACCCTGTCGCAGCACTTGAACTCTACGACAATCCCGGACGTACACGCTCATTCGTAGGCAACATTGAGATGATATTCAAGGTGCCAACGCTTGAGGAGCTTCAACTCCACGTCAATGCCGGCATAGACCTCACTGGCGGTAGAACAAGGAAGAACGCCAGCCCGTATAGCTTTGACAACTATTACTATGGCTACTACTCAAATAGCAAGACCAACACCTACAACATCTCATTCAACACCTATCTGGACTATGTCAAAGAGTTTGGCATACACAACATCAGTGCCATGGTAGGCTATGAGTGGCAGGACTTCCACAAGAAGAACATTTTCCACAGCTACGGTCTCTATCCTTCTACCAACACTGATTCGCCAGGTGCATATTATAATGAAGTAAACAACCCAGCATACAAGACATCCAACTATCTGGTTTCTTTCTTCGGACGTGTCAACTACACGCTGGCAGAGCGTTATCTGCTCACCGCCACTCTGCGTGCCGACGGTTCATCAAGGTTCAACTGGCTGAAGACTGCCGACAACCAGCAGTGGGGCTACTTCCCCTCGGCAGCATTTGCATGGAAAGTCAACGAGGAGGCATTCCTGAAGAACGTGGACTGGCTCAGTGATCTGAAGCTCCGCTTAGGATGGGGTATCACCGGACAGCAGGAAGGCATCAGCGACTACTCTTACATTCCCACATATTCGCCAAGCGTACAAGGTGCATACTATGACATCTTCGGCAACGGCACCACCACACGCCCTGATGCATTCTATCAGGCACTGACATGGGAGAAGACCACCACATGGAACGCCGGTCTTGACTTCGGATTCTGGAACAACCGCCTTACCATTAACCTCGATGCCTACCACCGTAAGACTACCGACCTTATCAACGAAGTAGTGCTGCCTGTAGGCACTAACTTCTCAAACAAGATAAACAAGAATATCGGTTCGCTGCACAACACCGGTATTGAGGCTGCCTTCAACTGGCGCGCCATACAGGCCAAAGACCTGACATGGACAATTGGCTACAATGTGACATGGAACAAGAACGAGATAGACGAGCTTGTTGACGGCAAGAACGAGGGATACAAGATTCCTCACGGAGGAATGGCCGTGGGTGACAGCGGCTCTGACGGCATCAAAGCCTGGCATGTAGGCTCACCCGTAGAGGCCTTCTATGTCTATCAGCAGGTCTATGACAACAACGGCCAGCCCATTCGCGGACTGTACGTTGACCGCAATGGCGACGGCATCATCACCTCTTCCGACCGCTACTTCTATAAGAAGTCAACTCCCGACGTAACTATGGGTCTCACCTCAAAGGTCATCTGGAAGAACTGGGACTTCAGCTTCTCTACACGCGCCAGCTTCAATAACTATGTTTACAACGGTGTAGAGGCAGGCGGCATCTCGAATGTGTCAATAACAGGTCTCTACGTAGGCAACGCATGGCACAACGTATATAAGGATGTTGCCGAGAAGGGATGGACAGCTACCGACGAGAAGACAGCTCTTAGCGACTATTTCATCCAGAACGCATCCTTCTTCAAGCTCGACAACGTAACGCTGGGCTACTCATTTGCAAAGCTGTTCAACACAAACATCAACGGACGCGTCTTCCTCACTGCACAGAATGTGCTCACAGTGACAAAATACAAGGGCATAGACCCGGAAATAGACGGTGGCTACGACGGCAGCATCTATCCTCGCCCCTTCATGGGAATCTTTGGACTTAGCCTGAACTTCTGATAATCGGTTAAACAATTGAATTAATAAGCAATAAAGAAGTTACAACTATGAAAATAAATAGTATAAAAAACATTATTTGAGTCAGAACCAATTTCACCAAAAAATGAATTTAGATTTCCATAAGATGGATATCCTGGTGTATAACCTACTATATTAATTTTAACTTCTGTAGAAGCATGACATTTAATTGCTATATAAT
>CAMYZK010000377.1 GCA_947303825.1 uncultured Prevotella sp.
GAACTACGACATCACCCCCAACCACAAGGTTTTCGTGTCGTATGCCATTGCCCACAAAGAGCCTACGCGTAACAATTTCCAGAACAGTCTGAATGCCGGACTGGAGATGCCTAAGGCCGAGCGACTGAACGACTTGGAAGTGGGCTATAAATACCAGAGCAGGGTGTTCACGGCTGGTGCTAACCTCTACTGGATGGACTACAAGGACCAGTTCGTTTTGACTGGAGAAATTGACCAAATTGGCGAGGCTATCACACGAAACATGCCGAAGAGCTATCGTCTGGGTATCGAGCTGGAGGCTGCCGTGAAACCTGTTGACTGGTTCCGTTGGGACATCAACGCCACTTGGTCGAAAAACCGTGTAAAAGACATCACCGTGAAGTTGGCTGATGGCAGCGTGGCTAATCTGGGCAACCAGCCGCTGGCTTTCTCGCCCGACTGGATAGCCAACAACATCTTCACATTCAATTACAAAGGCATGAAAGCCAGCATCCAGAGCCAATATATCAGCAAGCAGTATCTGACGAATACCGGCTTTGAGAGCTATCGGACACTCGATGATAATGACAAGCCCATAGATGTGGGCATGATGCTCGACGGACACTTCACTACCAACATTGACCTGTCGTATAACTTCAAGTTACCCAAGTTCGGCCTAAAGGATGCCACCGTCGGTGTGACACTCTACAACCTGTTCTCTGCCAAGTACGACAACAACGGATGGGCCGCTCCTTGCTACGAAAAAGTGGACGGCAAGGTGGTTGCCACAGGCTGGGGTACCTCCGACCAGTATGAGGCTGGCTTTGCCCCCTCAGCGCCGTTTAACATGATGGCACACCTTTCTATAAATTTTTAAGTGAAAAGTGAAAAATGATGCTTGACTGGCTGGACATATTGACCACGATACTCGGCCTGATTTATATCTGGCTGGAGTATCGTGATGCCTGCCCTGGACATCATCCTCTATTGGCAGCACGGGCTCTATGGTGACGCAGGAATGGCTTGTTACTACACCCTTGCAGCCTGCTACGGACTCTTTGTGTGGAAGTTCGTGAAGACAAACAAGAAGAAGGAGCCGCTCCCCATCACCCACATGCCACTCAACAAGTATCTGCCCGCCACATTGTTCTTCTTTGCAGCCTGGGGCGCCACCTACTACGTGCTCATCACGTGGACCAACTCTACCGTTCCCCTACTCGACTCGTTCACCAATGCCCTGTCGTTTGTAGGCATGTGGGCGTTGGCCCGCAAATATATCGAGCAGTGGTTCTTCTGGATTGTCGTCGATGTCGTCTGCTGCGTGCTTTACGTACAGAAAGGTATTCCCTTCAAGGCTGGTCTCTACGGACTCTATGTCATCATCGCTATAGCAGGATATTTCAAATGGAAAAAACTTTCGACGCAGTCATCATAGCTAACGGAGTGTTTCCCACCCACTCTATACCTTTAAATATCCTCCATCACACAGCACACCTTATTGCTTGCGACGGAGCCGTTATTCGTGCGCCTCATGCAGATGTCGTTATCGGCGATGGCGACAGCGTGCCTGCTGAATACCATAACCGACTCATACAAATCAACGAACAGGAAGACAACGACCTGACCAAAGCCACTCGCTATAGTCTGTCACACGGTTGGCACAAAATAGCCTACTTAGGCTGCACAGGCAAACGTGAGGACCACACCCTAGGCAACATCTCGCTGCTGATGCGCTACTTCCGCGACATGAACGTCGAGGGAATCATGTTCACCGACTACGGCTACTTTACCCCTGCAAAGGGTGACCACACCTTCTCCTCATTCAAAGGACAACAGGTTAGCATCTTCAACTTCGGAAGTACCAGAATCTCATCAGAAGGTTTGAAATGGAACGCCTATGCCTATGAGCAATGGTGGCAAGGCACCCTTAACGAGAGTCTTTCTGTCACCTTTACCCTTCATGCCGATGGTTATTACATGGTGTACCAGACGTACGGAGTGAAGAACGGAAAGTAAAGACGGTAACTAATCGTTTCTTTAGTACGCTTTGCTTTTGCAAAGAAATTTTTCACTTTTCACTTTTCACTTTTCACTTTTTTTACTACCTTTGCACTCGCTTAACGTTAAGAGTATGAAAATAGAACAACAGATAATGGCAGCTGCACAAGCTGCTGTAAAGGCACTCTATGGACAGGAGGTGCCTGAAAAGATGGTGCAACTGCAGAAGACACGCAGTGAGTTCGAGGGTAGCCTGACCCTCGTAGTATTCCCCTTTGTAAAGATGGCAAAGAAGTCGCCTGAGCAGACCGCCCAGGAACTTGGAGAGTATTTGGTTGCCAACTGCGAAGCTATCAGTAAGTTCAACGTGGTGAAAGGTTTCCTGAATCTCAGCATCAGCAACGAGGCATGGCTGAATTTGCTCGGTGATATTGATAAAGACGAACACTATGGCGAGAAGCAGGCTACCGACCAGAGTCCACTTGTGATGATAGAATACTCGTCACCCAACACCAACAAACCCCTGCATTTAGGACACGTCCGCAACAACCTGCTGGGTTGGTCGCTGGCACAGATTATGCAAGCCAATGGCAACAAGGT
>CAMYZK010000378.1 GCA_947303825.1 uncultured Prevotella sp.
AAAAACTTGTAGAGTTTTTCAACTCCTATAACTACAGATACTCCGGCAGCTGGTACAGTCGTGTGCCGTTTGAGCCTTTAATGAGAATAAGCCGTCCTTCGGGACGGTTCTTCTGTATCTCGGCCTTCACCGCCTCAACATCGTCGAACTTGCGATAGTGGCAGTCGGCCTTGGCAAACTCCGTTCCCACCAGCCATACGTCGGCAATGCCCGTCTCGGATATCTCGTCTACCAGCTGCTGATGCTCCTTGCTGCTGTCCTCGCCCAGTTCGCGCATGTCGCCCAGAATCATCATCTTTGCCTGCCCCTTCAGCGTTGCAAAGTTATGCAGTGCAGCCCTCATGCTGGTGGGGTTGGCGTTATAGGCATCGACAATGAGGTTGTTGTGCCCCGTGTCCACGAACTGCGAACGGCTGTTGGTGGGTTGGTAAGCCTCTAGTGCCCTGCAGATGGCCTTGCGGTCTACTCCGAAGTTTATTCCCACGGCCACGGCAGCCATGAGGTTCTGCAGGTTATAGCTGCCCACAAGCCTGGTCTGCACCTTATGCCACTTCTGGCTCTCGCCGTTCTCCTCCAGTTCCATCAGCGGCTTGCGCCAGCGGAACTTCAGGAAAGGTGTATCTTCTTCTGCATCGGTAATCATCTCTCCCGACACACACGAATACTGTTTCTGCGGGTCGGTGCTATAGGGGGTAACCCACATCTCGTCGGTCAGCATGTCTACCAGCACGTCGTTGTCGGCATCGACAAACACCAGACCGTCTTCACGGCTGCGCAGGTAGTCGTACAGCTCACCTTTGGTCTTCACCACGCCTTCAACAGAGCCGAAGCCCAGCAGGTGCGCCCTTCCCACGTTGGTTATCAGTCCGCAGGTAGGCTCTGCTGTCTCTGCCAGTGTCTTGATGTCTCCCGGATGGCTGGCGCCCATCTCTATGATAGCCACCTCATGCTCTGGCTTCAGCCTCAGCAGGGTCTTAGGCACGCCCACGTCGTTGTTATAGTTCCCCTCGGTAGCCAGCACGTTGTATTTCTCGCTCAGCACTGCTTTCACCAGCTCCTTGGTGGTGGTCTTGCCATTGGTACCCGTAATGGCAATAACGGGGATGTCAAACTGTCGGCGATGCTCACGTGCCAGCAGCTTCAGTGTCTGAAGGCAGTCGTCAACGACAATAAGCCTGTCGGCCAAGCCCTCATCGCTATTGGAGAGGCTGGGAGGATTATCTACTATAGCGTAGGCACATCCCTGCTTCAGGGCCTGCACAGCAAACTTGTTGCCGTCGAAGTTCTCTCCCTTCAAGGCAAGGAAGATGCTCCCCTCACTGCATTCACGGCTGTCGGTAGTAAGCACGCCGTGCTGCTTGTATAGTTCATATAGATTCTTTATATCCATCATTTCTAGTGTAGAGATTAGAGTGTAGAGTTTGCTACCGCTTGCAGGGTATTGTCTTTCGCTCGGCTCTGCCGCTTGGCTTTGCAAAGAACCACTTTCGCTCGGCTCTGCCGCTTTGCTCTGCAAAGAACTCCTAACAAAAGGTCTACGCATCTGCAAAGACCTTTCCGTCGTCAAGAGAGATCTGCAGCTTGGTGTACTCGCTGTGGAAGTCATGCTGCAGGCGGTCCAGATAGCGGGCACACTCCCACTTACACATTGGCAGGTCGTGAAGCAGATAGTTACCGCAGGACTCTGGCTGCGTGGCAGGCACCTCCTGCTGAGTGAGAATCCACTGCAGGCACGCAATGGTGAGGCGGCGCATGTCCTCCACCGTATACTCGCCTGTCATAATGATATACATGCCCGTGAGACACCCCATTGGGCCTACATATACCACATCGTCCTTTACTTCGCTGTTGCGGAACCATGTAGCCATCAGGTGTTCCATGCTGTGTATGGCTGAAGGAGCCACGGCAGGCTCCTTGTTCGGCTCGGTGATGCGCAGGTCGAAGGTGGTAAAACCCCTATCCACGCGCGAGACATAGATGCCCGGCTTCAGGTGGGTATGGTCGATGGTGAAACTCTGTATTACTTCCATAGCACTTCTATTGTTATTTCTCTGCAAAAGTAATGCTTTTTACTGAGAACAACAAAAAAAAACCTTCTAATTTGATTACAAGAACTTTTTTTATCCTTCACCAACGGAATAACGACCTGTTGTTCAGCATGTTGTGGTGAAGGATTTGTATTTTCCATCCTGTCTTCCTCTTCCACTGCGCTAGTTGTTAAAAAAAATAGCTGCCCCCTAGCCTGACCACCAACAGAAATCTTGCAGCAAAAATTCATTTTTTTGCATCAAGTTGAGGCTACTACTATTGGTGCTACTGGTGCTACTGATCACTGAATATCAGACATTTATGACGGTTCAACATGATACTACTGGTGCTACTGATGTCAGTCGTTTGGGGTATTAGCCGTTTGGTCGTTTGGGGTATAGTCGTTTGGTCGCCTATATTGTTAAATGAACCATGCGTTTTTTTCTTCTTTAACGGGATATCCTTTCAGGGAAGTGCGGAAAGTTGTTGCTGACCTAGGTCAGCAACGAAAAAGGGCACGAGTTTTGGTG
>CAMYZK010000379.1 GCA_947303825.1 uncultured Prevotella sp.
CTAAGATATTTTATCATGTGATAAGCTCTACCAATCTGCGGTTTATGTATAGTCTCACCAGGCCATTTTTTATTAGTAGGATGATGGGTCCACCCTGGCAAGTAATCATTAAGATAAACGTATTCACCCTTTGCCGGATATCCGTTTTTATCAAACTTTCTGCCATGATAGCATACCCACTCCGGTCCGCTGATTTGAGCCAGGCTGTCGAGCCGTCCCATCATCTTGTCGGTAAACACCTTTTTCTTGTTTGCCAACACTGTGACGCCCTTGAGCATGTATGTCCCAAGTCCGGTCGATATTTCCGTAAAGTCTTCAGCTTCAATTGTCCTCGGCACATCCTTGAACAGTGTCCCAAACGAGTACTTTCCCTTCCTGACATCCGAAATCCTGTCTGCAGGGTCATATATCTCAACACTCTGCTTCACACCCTCACCCTTCATCAGCGCTTTCAGGTAGATGTAACCTCCACGGAACCTGTCCATCATCTCTGCCGTGATTTCAAAGTTGCCGATGCTGTCGGTCCATATCATCTCAGCACTGCCGTCATGGCTGTTCAGCTTCACTGCCTGTTCCATCTTCTCATCTTTCTTCTTCCCTTTCTTCCTCTTCTCCGATTTTCCGTTCAGCCAAGAGCGGCACGGTATGCCGTCGGTGAGTATCTCCTGCAAGTCATTGCTTTCATACTCATGCCACTTGTACCGTCTCCATCCCTGTGTCATCAGCAGCAGGTCGAGGGCTTGCAGGCGGTCTGCATTGTCGTCGTCAAAATAGTATGCAGGGTTATGTATGCCGCCTCTTATATCTTCCGACAGCAGGCAGTGTGACAGCATCGTCTCGCTTACGCGGCTGTTGCTGTACCACTTGTCGAAGAGCGACACGCACAGCTCGGCCTGGACGGGCTTGCCATGCTCGTCCGTCACGCGCACCTTGCACTCTCCCTTCGTCTGACGGTAGAGAGGTTCGTCACCCATCGTCACTTCAATGTTCAGCTTCCGCTGCGGGTTCACGTATGCAAGTCTCTCTGCCAATGGCCGCCCGTCTTTATCAAGAAGTGTTACCTCAGCTATCCCCTGATATGGGAAGTATTCCGTTGAGAGGTTCACCGTGGCGCTGTCCGAGAGGGTTACCTTGGCACTACAGCATGGTATGCCGCGCAGCGTGGCACGAAGGGTCAGCGTACCATACGGATGGTCGGGTGACTGGCGTATCACGAATCTGATGAAGCGGGCGTTCTGTCCCGTAAGCGACATTGTCACGCCAGATGCCTTAATGTCTTTGACGGGATGTCTGCTGCCGTCGGCGAGTACGGCTTCATACTCGCGTCCTTCCAGTGGGGTGAACGAGATACTTCCCATGCCGTCGTGCATACTCTTCAGGCGGCAGACCTCCCTGCTGCCGTCCTCAACGAGCATGCCTCCTGCATCAATGGGCATGCCTGCACCGTCGGTGTATTTGAACGCGGCCTTGCAGGGAACACCGTATATGAGATATCCTCCCTCGGGCAGTATGTCGAACCGACGCAAGGACGCTCCCCTTATGGAGTCTGCTGCGGAGAGGGTGCGTGTAAGGCTGTCGATGGCTGCTATGCGGTTTACTATGAGAACCTTTCTCGGATGCAGGGCCTCGACGGAATCGGCATGGAAAGACGTCTTGGTATATCCCTCCATACGGTATTCTCCCTCGGGCCAGTTCTCGTCTACATACACATGCCCTGAGCAACGCCCGTCGGCAAGCGGATACTTCTCGTCCCACACGAGGCTGTCGGTAGGGGCGTACAGGCGGAGGTACAGTGTCTGGCTCGCGCCTGACAGCCCGAGAGTAGAACGGTTGAACTGCCACGCCTTGAACCACAGGTCCTCACCGGTCTCGTACACATCCTTGCTCGGAAAAAGGTAAATGAGGTCAGAGCTAGAGAAGGTCTGTGTGCTGTCGAATGGCAGTACATCTGCTGAACCTGACAAACAGCAGTAGAATAATGCAACTATAGTAACAAGACCTGCTTTCATAGCTACTGGTTTAAGATTTCATTTTCCAAATCACGTAGAGCTGCTGTTTCTGGTGATTGGAAGGAAATTGTTTTTACCCTATTAATATTTTTTTTAATCACGCAAGGATAAACAGAATTCTTCGTAGGCAATAAGAACTTATTATTTCGGTCGATATAAACATTAGGCCTATTCTTGAGAGATACACCTATTTTTTGCTGTAATAATTTTATCGACTTTATATTTGTCAGCACAAAGCAAATATCATTCTTGTCAACATGTTGTTTAAGGAAATACTCTCCTTCTTGGATACATCCATTGCAACCTACTTCGGGAATTATAACCAACCATTTATAATTGTCGAGCGATGTTTCTTGTAACAAAGCATCATTGAGGAAATGAACTTCCTGGCTGTTTTCACTATTGCACGATAATAGCAAGACGAAAAAACAAATAATTGTGTAATGAAATATTTTCTTCATAGTAGTTTTATGTTAAAAATTTTGAATCTTAGGTTGTCTTCTGAAAAATCATTGGGGGCAAAATATTCG
>CAMYZK010000380.1 GCA_947303825.1 uncultured Prevotella sp.
ATGAGGGTTATCTCACCGTCAACAATAAACCATTTGAATGTGCAGTAGGCGTAGTTCTGACGTGCCGAGTGGATGTTGTAGTTCAGCTCATATCCACGTCCACTGGTGTAGAACGCATCCTTAGACATGAATTTCATTACCGTGGCATAATCGTTGCCGCTGATGCCCCACCGGTCCTGGTAGTAGGTTCCTATGTAGCCCTGCCAGTCGCGGTTACGCAGAAGGTCGGCCAGATATCCGTCCTCTTCTTCACAGCTGGTGAATGTTGTCATGCCCGCTATGATAATGGCGAGCGTCATGAGATGGGTATAAATCTTCTTCATAATATGATAGTTTTGGGATTATGGTGCAAATATAGTCATTTTCTCAGATACAGCAAAGGGAATACTCATATTTTATAAAATAAAAATGCTTTTTGTATTATTTCCTGCCAAATTTCGCGTCAATCCTTATGAAAGCAGTGACCAGGAATGTTACCGAGCAAAGTGCCATTACAATGATGAAGAAGGTGCTGTAGCCCACGGCATCTTTGATGAAACCGCTAAACATGGCTGGCACCTGCAGGCCAAGGTAGCTAATGCCTGTGCAGATGGCATAGTGCGATGTCTTGAACTCGCCCATCGAGAAGTAGAGCATGTAGAGCGTCAGAGCGGTGAAGCCCAGACCGTAGCCAAACTGCTCAATGAAGATGCACGAGCTGATGAGGAACATGTTCTCAGGCATGGCCAGACTCATATACACATAGACAATGTCGGGCAGGGTAATGGCACAAACCATGGGCCACAGCCAGTGCTTCAGTCCATCGCGACTGGCCAGCCACCCACCTACTATGCCTCCCAGGAGTAGTCCGATGAGCCCAACTGTTCCATAACTCAGGCCATACTGCGCCAGTGTCAGTCCCAGTCCGCCATCCTCCTGTGGGCGTGTCAGGAAAGTCTTGCTCATCGCGTTGAGCAAGGCTTCCGGGAACCGGTAGAACAGTATGAACAATATGGCGGCAAGCATGGGTTTCCATGGCATCTTGTGAATGAAAGCCACAAGCATGGTCTTCAGTCCTCGTACTATCTCTGCGGCACTTGAATTGCGTTGTACGTCGGCAGTAGCCTTCGGCATCATGTAGCTGTGCCACAGCCATAGCATAATGAACAGGGCTGCTGTGCCATAGAACACAAGACTCCACGCGAATGCCTTGCTATCGGGGTATGCCTCCTGCAACAGTCCTGCAACAGGGACTAGCACGCCGTTGCCGAAGATGACTGCCAGGCGGTAGAAGGTATTGCGTATGCCAACGAACCACGCCTGCCGGTGTTCATCCAACTCCAGCATATAGTAACCATCGGCGGCAATGTCGTGTGTTGCACTGCTGAAGGCCATAAGGAAGAAGCAGAACATGGTACCCTGAAACCATAAGTCGGTGTTCAGTGTGAAGGCTATTCCTGCCAGCGACGAGCCGAGCAGCATCTGTGTGAAAAGCACCCACCAGCGCTTTGTCTTGTAAAGGTCTACAAACGGACTCCACAGTGGCTTGATAATCCATGGCAGACCCAGCCATCCGGTATAGAGGCCTATCTCAGCATCGCTGAGCCCCATCTGCATGTACAGTACCACTGCCACCGATGTGACGATGACGTTTGGCAGCCCCTCGGCTATATAGAGTGTAGGTATCCATGCCCAAGCACTTCTTTTCGTAGTATTCTTTTTATTAATCATAATAACTAACCTTTCAACCTTTTAACCTTTCAATAAGCCTGTTCTATCTCTGCGTCTCTGTAATAGTATTTCAGTATATCACGATAGTCCTTTCCTTCATGTCCCATTACGGCGGCACCTATCTGGCACATGCCCACGCCGTGTCCCCAGCCATGGCCATGGAGGATGAATCTGAGCGGAGACAGGTGAGAGTCGGGATGAATTTTCTCAACCTCAAAGTTAGAACTGTAAAGGTGGGTGTCACTTAGTGCACGCCGTATCTCCAGTTCCTTTCCTATGATGAACGAGCGTTTAGTACCCACTATCTGTAATCGCCAGATGCGCCCGCTCTTGCCTCTGTCTATAGGAATGAGGTCGGTTATATCGCCCAAATCCATTTTCAGCTTTCGCTTTACAATCGCTGTCAGTTCCTGCTGTGTGTACTCCACGGTCCAGTCGTGGAAGTCTGGCGTCTCTTGGTCATAGTCTTTCAGCACCTGCCTCAGTATATCCTTGTCTTTGGTGTCGCAGTATGGGCAATCTATGCTTTGCAGATATGGCTTCGGGCTATCTTCCCAGCAGTACTGATACTCTTCGGTTCGGCCGCCGCAGCACTTTGAGAAGCGTGCATCGCAAAGCTCTCCGTTGAACATCAGCACTTGGCCGCGAGTAGCTCTGACAGCTTCTTTGGGAAGAGAAGAGTTGTCACATAGGTGTATGCCTTGATAACGCTGGCAGTGGTCGTCGGCACAGACATCGAACAGGGTGTGTTCCTCGCGATCGTACCAGCGTATCAGCTCGTCTTCCTTCTTAACGAATGAGAAGAAGTTGTTGTCGCGT
>CAMYZK010000381.1 GCA_947303825.1 uncultured Prevotella sp.
CTGTTAGTTATATAGAAGGGCATAAACCAAAATAGAACAAAGATGGAAGATATACTAGCCGACTTTGAACCTGTAGAAGACCTGATGCAAAATATCATCAAGGTCATTGGAGTGGTCGGTGGCGGCTGCAATGCCGTAAGCCGCATGTACGACGAGGGCATACAGGGTGTGTCGTTTGCCGTGCTCAACACTGACAGTGCCTCCCTGTCGCACTCGCCCGTCCCCATCAAACTGCAGCTGGGCTCGGGTCTTGGAGCAGGAGCAAAGCCCGAGATAGGACGTGCCGAGGCAGAGAGCAGCCTGGACAGCATAGAACGCCTGCTCGACGACCAGACGAAGATGGTGTTTGTCACTGCCACTATGGGCGGAGGCACCGGAACGGGAGCCGCCCCCGTGGTGGCACGAGTGGCCAAGGAGCGCGGACTGCTCACCATCGGTGTGGTGACCATCCCCTTCTACTTTGAGCACCGCCGCAAGATTATCAAGGCACTGAAGGGCGTTGACGAGCTGCGCAAGAACGTCGATGCCATGCTCATAGTAAACAACGAGCGGCTGTGCGACGTATACAGCAACACACGGATGTCGCTGAAAGAAGCACTGGTAGAGGCCGACAATGTGCTGAAGAATGCCGTGAAGGGTATATCCGAACTCATCACCATCAGCTCGGAGGGAAACATCAACCTTGACTTCCGCGATGTGGAGACCACCATGCGCAACGGAGGCGGTGCCATCATGGCCATAGGGCGTGCCGGAGGCGAGCAGCGCGTGGAGAGAGCCATTCTCGACGCGCTCGACTCCCCACTGCTGCACGGCAATGACATAAACCATGCCAAGCGCATACTCTTCAACATCTATGCCAGCGACGAGTCACCCATTCTCATCACTGAGATGCAGGAGATCTCTGAGTTCTTCGACCAGCTAGACCCCGACATAGAGGTCATCTGGGGCACATCGGCCGACAACACCTTGGGCGAGGATGCCAAGGTGATTATTCTCGCCACCGACATGGACAACGGTCTGAATGCAGCCGACAACGAGGAGGAGAAAGAGGACGAGCACTACGAACGGCTTATAACCAAGCTATACCCGCCATTGGTGAAGGACAGCAAGGAAACTCATGTGCCAGACCCGCCTTTCGTGGTAGAGGCTGCCCCTGCCACCGAACCGGCACAAGACCTATCAACGCCTGGTTCAGCGCTGCCGCCTGACTCACCGGAGAGTGCCCCACCCCACCCCACCGTATCGACAGACAACCAAACGACCCGCTCGGCTCTGCCGCTTGCTACCAAAGGAACGCAAGAACCCCCAAACGACCAAACGAAAGACGCGGAGGCATCTACCACGCTAGGCCGCTGGAAGCGGTGGCTTAAGGAGAAGATGGATGTCCTGACGAAGGAGGAGAACTAAGCCTATGCCCTACCTTAACCTCACCCCGGAAGAGATGGCCGACGAGCTGGGACGCCTCACCCGCCAGCTACAGGCTGCAGGGCGCACCGACCTGGTGCTCCGTGCCCTCGGTGTGTCGATGATTGAAGACCTGCGCCTGGAAGCAGCCAAGGGCCGTCTGCAGCCATTGCACATCACCAGCGACTACCGCTTCTTCGTGGGTCAGCGCGAGGTGGAGCTGCAGCCTGTGCACAAGGCCGTCTATCTGTTGTTCCTGGCACATCCCGAGGGCATAGAGTTCAAACGCCTGTCTGAACACCGCAACGAGCTGACCGACCTCTATAGGAAGATTGCCCGCAACCTGGACAAGGAGAAAATCATTGAGACGGTGGCTCACCTCGTAGACCCGCTCGACAATGCCATCAACGAGAAATGCTCACGCATAAAGAACGTCTTCCTCTCACTCATGGACGAGTACTCTGCCAGCTACTACATCATAAGCAGCCACACTCAGCGCATCGTCGCAGGATCGTCACGTGTATGGTTCCAACGCCTCAAGGTCATCACCCTGCCACGGCATCTGGTGATTACAGATGAAAGATGATAGATGAAAGATATGCCGTGCGAAGCCAATTCGTTTAATTCTTATAGTCGGCTATCGCCTTTGTAAAAGCGGCAGAGCCGAGCGCGTGACATTCGTGGTCGTTATAAAAACACAACAGGCAGGGTAACGTTCCTGCCTGTTGTGTTTTATAGTTTCCGCTAAGGCTCCGTTAGGCTCAAACGGAACGAAGACTGCGAAAGGAGTGCTAATCAGTTCAGCAGAGTATTGTCTTTAACTCCCTTAACTCTTTTAACTCCTTAAACGAAAGGATTCTCTGTGGGATAGAAGTTGCCCTTCGGGAAGTTGTAGTCTATCTCCTCTACGGGGATGCCCATGTACTTCAGCACCTCCCACAGGTACTTGCCGGCATGCTCGAACATCACGGCAGCGTGGTGCGGGTAGTGCTTCTCGATGAGCACGTGACGATAGAAGCGGCTCATGTTCTTGATGCCGAAGATACCGATAGAGCCGAACGAACGGGTAGCCACAGGAATAATCTCGCCCTGGGCGATGAGATCGGAAGAGCACACGTCTGAAC
>CAMYZK010000382.1 GCA_947303825.1 uncultured Prevotella sp.
GATGGTGTGAAGAGGCATCGAGCCTTTTGCATTCTGCTGATGACCAACGATATTCTTATCGTAGCTCTTAGCTTTGTCATATTGGCTCAAGTTATAGGTCTCGATGATACTGATAAGGCTCTGTGCATACTTGGGGTTGGTGGCATAGCCTGCGGCCTTCAGTCCGTTTGCCCATCCCTTGTAGTCGGTAATCTTCAGCGAGAAGAGACTTTGATACCGCTGTCCGCCAACTAGGAACTGCGAGTGGTCTTCAAACGACTCGTAAACCGAGTTGTAGGCACGGAAACACTCGTTGGGGGCATCATCGTCACGGTAAACAGTGGCCCCTTTCCATGCTCTTCCACATTTTATTCCAAAGTGGTTGTTGCCCTTCTTTGCCAGCGTACTCTGTCCTGCCGCCGACTCCAGTAGTCCCTGGGCGAGAGTTATTGATGCCGGAACTTTCCATTTCAGCATCTGCTCTATGGCAATGTCGCGATACTGCTCAATATATTGCGTATAACGTGAGTTGGCAGTCTGCGAACGCATGCAAACAACAGCAAACGCCAAGAGCATGCCAAGCATGCAGTAGCGTTTGCCCTGAAGGAGTATCGTCTTACCCATACATCTATCAATGTGGCACCGTAAGTTTACAATGCCTCGCACTCTTTCATCCACAGCGTACTCATGGAATCGCTGGCCATGCGCCAATCGCCGCGTGGCGACAGGCTGACGCTGCCCACTTTCGGGCCATCGGGCAGGCATGACCGTTTGAACTGCTGGTTGAAGAACCTGCGGCAGAAGGTGGTAAGCCATTTCTTTATCACCTCATCAACATACTTTCCGCCGAAGGCGTGCTGAGCCAGTATGAAAATCTTCTGCGGCCGGAATCCCAGACGCATCATATAGTACAGAAAGAAGTCGTGCAGTTCGTATGGGCCCACCAGGTCTTCGGTCTTCTGCTTTATGTTTCCTTCTTCATCAGCTGGAGTGAGCTCTGGCGATATCGGTGTCTCCACTACATCTATCAGCGTGTCGCGTTGGGCCGAGAAGACAGGCAGGAAGGCCATATATCTAATCAGATATTGTACAAGCGTCTTTGGTACACCACCATTGACACAGTACATAGACATGTGGTCGCCGTTGTATGTACACCATCCTAGAGCCAGCTCCGACAGGTCACCTGTACCTATCACCATTCCTCCTACCTGGTTTGCTACGTCCATAAGAATCTGTGTACGTTCGCGTGCCTGTGAGTTCTCGTACGTCACATCGTGAACATTAATATTATGGCCAATATCCTCAAAATGCTGGGTAACAGACTTTGCTATGTTTATCTCCCTAATGGTCACTCCCAGCGACTCCATCAGCCTGACAGCATTGGTATGAGTACGGTCGGTAGTGCCGAATCCGGGCATAGTAATGCCTATAATGCCATGACGCGACAGGCCCAACCTGTCGAAGGCCTTAACCACAACCATGAGTGCAAGCGTGGAGTCGAGTCCGCCACTGATGCCTATCACGGCCTTGTCGCAGTGAGTGTGTTGCATACGCTTCACCAACCCCATGGTCTGTATGTTAAGTATCTCTTCGCACGTCTGAGCCATTTTCGATTCGGATGGAATGAACGGATGTGGGTTTACCTCTCTGAGAAGTTCGAAATCTCTGGGAGTAACCGGCTTACAGTCTATCATCACCACATCACCTTTCCCGTCCATGGTTCCCACAGCAGTCCTAAACGTGGTGTTGTTCTGGCGCTCAGAGCGCAGACGGTCTATATCAATCTGCTGTACTTTGAGCTGAGACTCAACAGAAAACCTGGGAGCCTGGCATAACAGCTTTCCATTCTCGAAAATCATGGCGTTGCCACCATAGACCACATCCTGCGTAGACTCTCCGAAGCCACAGCTGCTATACACGTATCCACACATCATGCGTGCGCTCTGCTGGCTCAACAGTGTCAAGAGATAATCGTGCTTACCTATCAGCTCATCGCTTGCCGAGAGGTTGAGTATAACGTCGGCACCTGCCAGGGCCAGCCTGTTGCTTGGAGGAAGCGGAGCCCACACATCCTCGCATATCTCTATGCCGAAGCACACACCGTCACAGGTACGGAACACACATGTCTCAGGAGTAACGTGCACAGGACTTCCAGCTAGGTAGATGTCTTGTGGAGCAAGGTCGGTGGAAGATGCTAACCACCGTTTCTCATAAAACTCTTTGTAATTAGGCAGATAGGTCTTTGCCACCAGTCCTAACAGAGAGCCATGCTGCACCACTGCCGCACAGTTGTATAGCATGGAGCCTATGCGCACAGGCAACCCAACCACAGCAATGACATCGAGCTTGCGGGTAAAGTCGAGTAGCACCATCAGTCCCTCCTCTGCCTTGTCAAGCAAGAGCTGCTGGCGAAACAGATCCTGACAGCTATAGCCAGTGAGCGACAACTCAGGAAAAACCACAATCTCTGCCCCCTTGCCTTCGGCCTGGGCTATGAGGCTTTCAATCTGCTGAACATTATAGTCTACATCAGCTACCTTCACGCCAGG
>CAMYZK010000383.1 GCA_947303825.1 uncultured Prevotella sp.
CGGCAGCATCCATGAGACTGTCCAGCTCGCTCTTGTCAGAGAGCTCTACCTTAATGATCCAGTTCTCGTAGGGGTCCTGGTTGAGCATCTCTGGCTGGTCGTCGAGGGCCTCGTTCACTTCGACAATAGTACCGCTCACGGGAGCGATGATGTCGCTGGCAGCCTTTACGCTCTCCACAGCACCAAACTCCTCGCCTGCTGTCACCTCGTCGTCAACCTCGGGCAGGTCTACGTAAACCACGTTGCCCAGTGCGTGCTGGGCGTAATCGGTGATGCCGATAAAAGCCATCTCACCTTCTACTTTCACATACTCGTGCGACTCGCTGTAATAGAGTCCTTCAATAACTTTTGCCATTTTTCTAAGATTTCTTATAACTCTTGTTGTAGAATTGTTTTTTTACCACTGTGCCGGGGAACACCTTTTTGCGTATCTGAACCTGCACCTCAGTTCCCAGCTTTGCATACGCCGTGTCGACGAGTGCCATGCAGACGCTCTTGTCTACGGAGAGGCAGTGATAGCCGGTGGTCACCTCGCCAATGAGTGTGCCCTCTGTGTTCAAAACGGTATAGCCATGACGGGGGATAGCCTTGTCGTGCAGCTCTATGCCGACAATCTTCTTGCTGGCACCCTCGGCTTTCTGCTTTGCCAGTGCATCGCGACCGATGAAGCCGCCCTCCTTGTCGAGTTTGACAAAGATGCCAAGGCCGGCCATGACGGGCGTAATGTCCTGGCTGAGCTCGTCACCATAGAGTGGCAGACCCACCTCGAAGCGCAACGTATCGCGACAGCCGAGTCCGCAGGGCTTGCAGCGTCCGCTGGCCATCAGCTTGTCCCAGCACTCATTGATGTATGCGGGTGTAGCATAAATCTCAAAGCCGTCCTCACCCGTATAGCCGGTACGCGAGACGATGATGGGAGGAAGGTGGAGGGAGGAGGGTGGAGGGAGAATGGTCTTACAAGTGTAGAACACCAGTTCCTTGCATTCCAGTCCCAGCACCTCTTCTACCACCTTCTCGGCTAGAGGCCCCTGCACGGCTATCTGGCCATATTCATCGCTCATGTTCTGCAAGTCGATGTCGAAGCCCTTGGCCTGCTCTTGCATCCATGCCCAGTCTTTGTCTATGTTGGCTGCATTGATGACGAGGAAGAAGTCTTGTGGGGCCATCTTGTATACCAGCAGGTCGTCAACGGTACCGCCGTCGGGATAGCACATCATGCCATAGAAGATCTTTCCATCGGGAGCACCCTTTACGTCGTTGGTGAAGATGTGCTGAACGTAGCGTTCGGCATCCTTGCCGCGTACGGTGACTTCGCCCATGTGGCTCACGTCGAACACTCCACAGGCTGTGCGCACGGCCTGATGCTCGTCGGTGATGTTGGTGTACTGAATTGGCATGTCGAAGCCGGCAAAAGGCGACATCAGTGCGCCCAGGGCTACGTGCTTGTCATAGAGGCATGTCTTTTTCATTTACAATTTGTCGATTTACGATTAACAATTTATTTCACAAAGTTATAGTCGGTAGATAAACTCCTTGCGCAGATAGTCCTGCTCAATGCGCTCAATTCCCTTTACGTCGCTAGCACTAAGTCTGTACTCCCCGCTGCATAGCGTCTGCCTGACAAACAGCTTGAAATCGTCCGGCGTTAGGTTGATATAGTCTTTTAACAGGGTGATGCGCTGGCGTACGCTTTCAATTCCTTTCTTCTCAAGCTTCTCGTGGCTTGGAGTGATGGCGTTGGTCATGTGCTGCATGTTGGTGTCGTAGAGCATGGTGGAGTGCACTATGCTGCGCCCGGGCAGGTGGTAGAAAGCAGTTCCGCTAACTTTCCTGTCGCCTATCATAATGTCGTTGTGGCTGGTGCAGACGGCTTCGATACCTAGCCTGCGCAACACCAACACCAACATGCCAGTGAAGCGGCTGAAGGCTAGGGCGACATTTTCCTCGTTGGTGATGTACGACATCATGATGTTTCCACGGTCGGCATAGACGCAGCCGCCTCCGCTCTTGCGGCGGTACATCTCTATGCCGTGCTCCTGGCAGTAGGCTATGTCAACCTCGTTCTCCATTACCTGATTGCGCCCGAAAATCACCGTTGGATTCACCTGCCATAGGAAGAAGCTGTCGGGCTCGTCTATATGCCGTGCCACATACTCCTCCATGGCCAGATAGAAAGACAGCTGGCGGCAGGATTCCTTTTCTTCAGGCAGTGAAATGTATTTCATAGATGTCAGGTTGACATTTGCGCTTGCAAATATACTTATAAAATATGTAACTGCCAAAAGAAAGAGAAAAAAAACTTTTGCCTTTTCTTCTTTTTTTTGTACCTTTGTGCCCAACAATGAAAAAGACATAAACTGAAAACCTTCATAAAATGGACGATGAGATAATAGAACAGGACGAAAAGCAGGACGAAAGACAGTACGACGAGACAGAAAACGCCAGTGGCGAGGAACACTCAGACTATAAGCCTGTGAACCGTTTCGATGCCTCTGCCGTACATCACCTCAGCGGC
>CAMYZK010000384.1 GCA_947303825.1 uncultured Prevotella sp.
TGCAAACTCCTCGGCACCGTTGCTCTTGCCAAACTGCCAGGTGTTGGTGTAGGCATTTGATGGCACACTGCCTGCAGCCGTGGATACAATCTCCAGTTTGGTAATGAAGAGGTTGGTGGAAGTGTGCGAGCGGGTCATTGTCATGGTCGTACTACCATGGGCATCGGCGGGTACGGTGAAGGTGCAAGTGTTTGCGGCTGTTCCGTATTCATTAGTACCAGAAACTGCGCTGTTGATGTTGACAAACTCCATGCCAGTAGAACTGGCAACTGTTGATGAGCCTTTCTCAAACTTTGCTTTAAAGCCGCTCTGCTTTCCTTCTTGGTTTTTGTTCCTATATGCCGTTACATTAATGATGTCACCAGCTTTCAGTGCTTGATTAAAAGAGATGGTAATATAGGCTGTAGAGAAGTCTTTTGCACCTCTTAAGCGAATATAATCTGTTTTGATATCCTTGTCAAGTTCGCTGTCTGACGCATCTTTAGCATTATATGCTGTTGCTGTTCCACCAGTCTCGTTGCCACCTTCCCACGAGTAAACAGTTGTGGCAGTCTGGGTGGTGCTTACAGTCAGTGTTGCCCCCGCTCCGTTTGCGGCAGACACAGTGGCTTGTACGGCAGAGGCATTCATTGGGGTGTAGGCATACGAGGGAACGAACTGGGCTATGCCGCCAGAGCTCTTTGTCTCGTCGCTTGCGCCAGAATTGCCTGTCAACTGGATGTTATAGTCTGTATAGCCAGTTGAGGTGGCATAGCACTGCCATGCTTTTGCCGAACCACTCAGGTTGAATGCCGACTTCTCTACATATATATTGCTCCTATAGCCAGCAGCGACACAGATGGCACTACTGACATCAGTGCTATAGAGGCAGTTCAGGATGTGTACCTTGCCAAAGCGCACACGCGGCATGCGCTGCTTGCAGCCGTTGTCCCACCAGCAGGCGTAGAAGGTGGTGTTCAGCTTGCCCTCATCTCCTGTGGCCTTGTCGCCGCCACCCCAGAGGTTAGAGAAACGGTGGTCGTCGCTGCCGCCGCTGCCTCCCGACCAAGGGTCTATCAGATAGCGGAAACGGCACCACGACACACAGATGTTGTCCGACCCGTTGTTGCAGTCCAGGTTACCGTCTACACCGTCCTGAAAGTCGCAGTGGTCTATCCAGATGTTGGTGCATGCCGTCAGCGTCAGGTTGTCGTTGCCGTCAACATCGTAAGCCCCCGCCCCCTTGAAGGTAAGGTTGCGTATGATGATGTTCGAGCAGTTCTTCAGTGTCAGGATGCCCGACTTGTTGGCTGGCTCTTTGTCATCCTTGTCTGCCTGGGCATAGTGGGTGGTATTCTCCAGAGATGCTCCAGGAAGACCGTAGATGGTCTTGTTTTGCACACCATCTATGTTCAGACGCTCGGTAAACGTTATCGTGCCGTCTACGATAATGGTTTTCTTGTCGGTGCCGCTAAGTGCGGTTTTCAGTTCACTAAGGGTGGTGACCGTCACCTGGTTCTCGTCTTGGCTGCCGGTCACACTGGCTCCCCAGCCTATGGGGGCGTTCTTGTCGTAAGTAGACATGCTGCTCGTGTCGTAGAACGAGTCGGCATTCATTCCCATGGTGATGGCCATGAGAAATGCAATTAAGGAAAAGATTCTTTTCATCATGTTATTATATTTGTTTTAGTTTGTCCCAAAAGGCAGTTGTCAGTCAATTGGCTGCAAAGGTACGAAATAAAGCAATAACATCAAAAAAAATAGGAGAAAGAAACATATAAAATGACATAATTGTCATTAAACTAGGGTAGGGGAGGTATGTTTTTACAGCTATTTAAATCCTTTTAACTAGAAACACCCTGCGAAGTGGCTAAAATGTTGTACCTTTGCACGCAAAAATTTCAAGAATCAAAAACAAACAACAGCAATGGCACAAGAAGATGTATTTAAGAAGATAGTGTCTCACTGCAAGGAATATGGCTACGTGTTCCCCTCAAGCGAGATTTACGACGGCCTGGGCGCAGTCTACGACTACGGACAGAACGGCGTGGAGTTGAAGAACAATATCAAGCAGTACTGGTGGAAGGCAATGACCATGCTTCACGAGAACATCGTGGGCATCGACTCGGCCATCTTCATGCACCCCACCATCTGGAAGGCCTCGGGCCATGTGGACGCATTCAACGACCCCCTCATCGACAACCGCGACTCGAAGAAGCGCTATCGCGCCGACGTGCTCATCGAGGACCAGATTGCCAAGTACGACGATAAGATTCAGAAGGAAGTAGAGAAGGCCCGCAAGCGCTTCAAGGAGGCGTTCAACGAGGAGCAGTATCTGGCTACCTCGCCCCGTGTACTGGAGTTGAAGGAGAAGCGCGATGCCCTGCATACCCGCTATGCCGCCGCCATGCAGGGGCCCGACCTGGACGAGCTGAAGCAGATTATCCTCGACGAGGAGATAGTGTGCCCCATCAGCGGCACGAAGAACTGGACCGACGTGCGCCAGTTCAACCTTATGTTCGCCACCGAGAT
>CAMYZK010000385.1 GCA_947303825.1 uncultured Prevotella sp.
AGTCCCGGATTCCGCTCAAAGCAAAACAGAAATCAGCTAATCTTATTAATATCGTAAGGCGTCTCCTGATAGACGTAGTAGTTAATCCAATTGTTGTAGAACAAGTTGGCATGAGCACGCCATGTCACCATGGGTGGCAGGTCTGGATTGTCACCGGGATAGTAGTTGAGCGGTATGCCGACATCTGTGCGTACTCCACGGTCGCGCTGATACTCACTGTCGAGGGTGTGTGGGGCATACTCCAAATGACCTGTGATGAAGAACTCACGCCCTCCCCTAGCCATAACAATACCCACACCGCTATAGTCAGAGTCGGAGATAAGCGTCAGGCCACTAACCTTCTCTATGTCCTTGTGCCTTACTTCCGTATGCCTTGAGTGCGGCATCATAAAAACATCGTCAAAGCCACGGAAGATGGGCAGCTGGGAGCCGATAATCTTCTGAGGGAAAATGCCGAACATTTTCGTATCAAGGGGATACTTTGGAACACCGTAGTAATGGTAAAGACCAGCCTGTGCTGCCCAACAGATGAAAAGGGTACTGGTGACGTGTGTCTTGGCCCAGTCGAAAATACCTGTTATCTCATTCCAATATGTCACCTGCTCGTACTCCATCTGCTCTACCGGTGCACCAGTGATTATCATACCGTCGAACTTCTCAACCTTAAGCTCATCAAAGTCACGGTAGAACATCATCATGTGCTCTATCGGAGTGTTCTTCGACGTATGACTACGCAGTTTCATAAAACTGATGTCAAGTTGTAGCGGAGTGTTTGACAACAGACGTATAAGGTCGGTCTCCGTTGTTATTTTCAACGGCATGAGATTGAGTATGACAATACGCAACGGACGTATGTCCTGCGAATGTGCACGGGAGTTGTCAATGACAAAAATGTTTTCCTTCTTAAGTATGTCTATTGCTGGCAGACGGTCAGGCAGGCGTAAGGGCATGGCAAATAAGATGATTGAAGATGGTTTGAATAAATGTCATTCTACTTTAGCAAGTATACACGACACGTTGTCGTGACCTCCTGCATGTTCAGCTGCAAGGCATAGCCGGGTAGCATCAATAGTCGCATCAGCCAGCAAAGATGATATCTCCTCGTCAGAAAGCATATCCGAGAGCCCATCACTACATATAAGGAACTGGCTACCTGGCGTTACAGCCTGTGTACACTCCACTATGTCAATGAAACTACTGCGGCAGCCTCCTCCTATACAGTTGGTCACTATGTTGGAATGTTCTGGTTCGCCAAGCAACGTGTTGAGAGAATGGTCGGTAGAAAGTTGGGTAAGTCCTTTCTTTGAAGAATAGTGGTAGATGCGGCTGTCACCGCAATTCATCCAGAAGAATCGCTTGCCGTAGTATGCCAAAGCTACCAGGGTAGTTCCCATCCTGCTGTATTTCTCCTCATTTAACCCCTTAGACTCCAAAATGGTATTGATGCTTGCAAGCCAGTCATATATTGTCTCGTTGAAATGGCTGGCATCAAGCCCCATGGGAATGTCGGAAAAAAAATATTGCAGGTTTTGCAGCACATCGCTGCTAGCCACCTCTCCTCCGTTGTGTCCTCCCATACCGTCGGCCAGTGCAAGTAGGTATCTGTCAGAAAAATCGGTATCGACTTGCGTCTTCATCTCAGAGTTACGGATGAACCATTGCCCCACGAGCACCATGTCCTCGTTATTATTCCTGACACAACCAACTCTACTGGAAGCAGAAATACTGATAATCATTGGAATTACAATATAGTATTATGCCTGTTTTACCTGATGGAAACCTGTAAGTTGATATTGGCAATAGTCAGTATATCTCCGTTTTTCAGAGACATCTCAGTATCTGGCTGCAGCTGACGCTGGTTGAGAAGTGTCCCGTTAGAGGAATGTTTTTCTGAGACAAACAATCCTGCTCCGCTATTTTACTTCATCTGTGCATGTACACCCGTAACATACTTGTTTTGCTGGATGAACTGAGTATAGGGTCCCTGTCGCCTCCCTATTACAGCCCCATTGATGCCACTGATACGTATATTGAGAGTATCATTAATAAGAAGAAGCTGAGGGAGTGTATGCGAAACTCGCTGGCTGCTTGAGACGAAAAGGGCTTCACGGTTTGTGCGAACAAACTCTTGTGAAACAAATCCCGACGATACAGAACCATTATAGGCAGAACTGTTGTTTGCACGATTATCCAAATCGTCTGGCGAAATCATTTTGCCTCACAAAACAGAAGAGCCTGACCACACTGATCACAATAACGAGACTCGTCGTCAATCTCTTCTTTACAGTTTGGACATATAATCATAGAAAAACTGTTATTTAATTGTAATGACAAGAGTTAGTTCTTAAACTCTACATCTTTAATATCTTCTGGCTGAATAAGCTGATATGTTTCCTTTGTTACTTGGTCTGGCGGCATCTGAGATACGCGTACCGACAATTGCTGAACGGTGGCATCTAGCATGTTGCGCATCTCCCGGGCATTGCCAAAGTTCTCTTTCTTCA